>URIN01000096.1 GCA_900547915.1 uncultured Clostridium sp.
TTGAGATACATCGGAATTGTATTCTTCAAATAATTCTCCTTCATCTCCTTCAAGGAGTCTGCCTTTCGCATCAACACCAAAATTAATGCTTTCCTCATAGGCTGTTTCACCATATTCCTTTTGTATGAATTTAATCAATGCAGACGAATCCGATTCCTTTACTTCAATGATTTTAATGTATTTGCAAGCAGCGTAGTGACTTACTTTCCTTACTACCGGATAACCCTGAGAAAGTTCTTCGGCGATTTCAGACACTTCGCTTTGTTCAAACAAAAGGCCGAGTTCTGACAAACAGTTTTCATTAGGTCGTATAACAGCAACAAGGGCATTTTTATTGTTATTCATTTTTTGCATATTTCTGTCATAAAGAGTTTGTTTCTGAGTATTTACTGTTAATGTGTAACTATTATATCCTGAAGAAACGGTATAGTTGCCGCTTAAAGCTACGTATCCTGTTCTGCCGACTGCCGCAACAAAAAGGAACATCAAGCACACAGCTAAACTCAAAATTCTTTTACTCATAAAAAGCGCCCCCGTGATATTATTCACGGGGGCGCTGAAATTTAATCAACTTTTCTTCTGAATATAGCGTCTGACGAAACAGGCTTATCTGAGTCGAACGAATAAACAGCAGTTGCTTTATTAGCGACAGAAGTTTTTTCTCCGTCTGTTTCACAATATAAATTCGAAACTTTAATAGTATAAGGCTTTTTGAAAGGTTCAAGAACTTCAAGTTCTTCGTTCTCAAAAAATCTATTTCGCTGGCAGACGGTTATTCTGTATCCGTCAATACTTTTAAAGAGCGCGCAAACTTCCCAAGAGCGCACATATCCGCCATAATCAGTAACTTGACCTTTTATAATAGGACCGAAATAAAAGCCGGTAGTATATTCCCTGTGGCTCATCCTGTTCATTTCATCAAGTATCCATTCAGAAGGACTGAAATCCGGTGACGAGTTATTTATATACTCATCTATCGCTGCACGGTAAGCGTGGGTAACTGCAGCGGTGTAATATTCGCTTTTAGCCCTGCCCTCAATCTTAAAAGAGTTTATACCTGCCGCAACAAGCTCGGGTATATGCTCAATCATACAAAGATCACGTGAATTAAAGATATAAGTTCCGTCTTTTTCCTGATTTAAAGGGAAATATTCGCCCGGGCGCTTTTCCTCAACAAGGCTGTATTTCCACCTGCACGGCTGAGCGCAGTCTCCCCTGTTGGCGTCACGGCCAGTGAGATAATCGGAAAGAATACATCTTCCGCTGAAACTCATACACATAGCGCCGTGAACAAAAGCTTCAATTTCAAGTTCAGGAGGGCATTTATCTCGAATCGTTTTTATCTCATCAAGAGAAAGCTCTCTGGCTGTTACTACACGGGAAGCGCCCATTTCATAATAGGCATTTGCAGCTGCGTAGTTCACTATACCAGCCTGCGTTGAAACATGTATTTCAACATCGGGAGCATATTTTTTTGCAAGCTGCAAAACTCCCATATCAGCAATGATGAAAGCATCAACACCTACATCCTGAGCATACTTCAAAAACTCCGGCAACTCCGGAATTTCATTATTCCTAGGCAAAGTATTACAGGTGAGATAAAGCTTTTTGCCGTTTGCATGAACGAATTCAACTGCATCTTTTAGCTGTATTTCATTAAAATTTGAAGGATTTGAACGCATGCCAAATTTGCTGCCGCCTACATAAACTGCATCAGCACCAAACTTTACAGCAAGTTTAAGGCGTTCAAAGTCACCAGCGGGCGAAAGTAATTCAAGTTTCTGCATATAGTCACCCACTTAATAACTAAGATACGGAGCATATTTCTGAATGAGTGTTCTGAATTCAGAATAAGTTTCCGCAGTATAAAGATTGCCGTCCATATCATGGAAGAAGAAATAAGCATCAGAATCAGCAGGGTTGAGTACAGCTTCTATAGCTGCAAGACCAGGGTTACATATAGGACCTTCAGGTAATCCCACAACAGTAGAATCAGAATTCGTATTATAATACTGAAGATAATAATCTGCCGTATGAGCTGAAGTTGAAGAAAGAGCGGGAGCAACCTCGTTATTAATATAATCTGTTGTTGACTGGCAGCCGAGAGACGGGAAATTAGTTGTATCGGCAAGTCTATTCTCTATAACAGCAGCAATTGTGCTCATCTGATCTTCTGAACCAGCCTCAGCCTGTACGATAGAAGCTATTGTTATAACTTCATCCATAGAATATCCAAGCTCCTGTGCTTTAGCCCTATGCTCTTCAGTGATAACATCTTCAAAATGTTTAAGGAAAGTTTCAATAACACTTGAAGCACTCTGTCCTATATAGAAATCATAGGTATCAGGGAAAAGATATCCTTCTAATCTGTACGGAACAGTCTCTTTAGATTTAAGATCTGAAACAAGGGAATATGAAAAATCTGTTGATTCAATAACGGACAACAGAGAAGCTCTGTCACAAACTTCATTTTCAACAAGAAGATCTACAACATCAGGAACAGTATAGCCTTCAGGGAAAGTAAGTCTAACGGTTTCGCTAGTATCAGCTTCGCCCATCATATTTATGAGCATTCCCTCAAGTCCCATCTGACCGTTAAGGTAATATACGCCAGCTTTAAACGGACCAGTAACATCATAGTCACCCACAACCACAGAAGCAAACTTAATATAAAACTTACAAAAGTTTTTACATGTAATGAGGTCATAATCGGCAAGGAGATCGATTGCCTCTGAAGGTGTTTCAATATCCTGAGTATAATTTACAGTTACGGAAGATTTTGATTTAGTCATTCCGAAAACATCATTGATACAGAATATAGCATAAACGGATATTAACATAGAAACAACTATAACTATAATGAAGAACCAATAAGTAGAAGCAACACTGGCTTTTTTGTCACTCTTTTTTCTAGACTTTTTAGCAGAAGCAGTACCAGTTGCTTTTTTGTTGGTTTTTATGCCGGAATAATCCTGATTTGTAAAATATACATCTTTTTCTTCGCCACGAGTATCAGTTTCGGAAAGATTAATTCCGGTTTCGTCAAGTTTAAAATCGTCCGCCATAAAAAGCCTCCCTTACACCTTTATAAATTCTGTTTCTGTAAATATGTAATTAACCGGCAAATCATATTTATCAGCCGGTAAAAACTCACTTATTAAATCATTATAACACAATCCTGCGCTTTTAAATGTAAATTTTTCTAAAAATCTGTCATAATAGCCTTTTCCATAACCAAGCCTGTGACCGCTTCTGTCAAAAGATAGACCAGGAACTACGCAAAGTGCATTATTAAAATAAAGCGCAGGTTCACACTTATTAGTGTCAGGCTCTGAAATCCCGAAAGTGCCTTTAACAAGATTTTCAATATCTGTTACTCGGTAAAATATCATACTGCCGTTTTTATCAGTACATTTGGGCAAAAACAGCTTTTTGCCATCGCTCAATGTAGTTATGATTATTTTAGAAGTATCTATTTCGCTGCCAAAGCTGCTGTAACAAAGTATCTCATCAGCACTATTATAAATGTCGCTATTGAGTAAATAGTTGCATATTGCACAGTCTTTTTCAGTTTTTTTTGAAATTTGCTTGCGCTTAGCAGAAAAGGAAGCACGTAATTCTTTTTTTATCTGCACTGAATTGTTTTCCTAACCTTATCTGATGCTTCTCGTCCGTTTATTGCAGCAACTATTTCAAGTCCGAAATCAACTGAAACACCTGCGCCTCTTGCGGTGATGAATTTGCCGTCTCTTACAACATAATCATCAGAAATCACAGCTCCCTCAAGATACTGCTCAAAACCCGGATATGAAATAGCGTTTTTTCCTTTAAGCAAACCAAGTTTGCCAACAAGAGAAGGTCCTGCACAAATAGCGCATACGAATTTCCCAGCGTCAGCAGCTTTAAGAACACAATTTTTTACAAAATCACTGTTTTCAAGATTTGTAACTCCCGGAAGTCCGCCGGGAATAACTACTGCCTGTGCCAAATCGATATTAACATCATCAGGCTTCACATCAGCAGTAACTTTAACACCGCATGAAGCCTCAACAATTTCACCTGTTACACCTACAGTCTTAACCTCAATACCGGCTCTTCTAAGCATGTCAACAGGTGAAAGAGCCTCAATAATTTCAAAGCCATCAGCTAGAAAAACATATACCATATAAATTACTCCTTTGATTTAAATCCTGTTCCGCCTTCGGGAAAATATTTTTCGGAAAAGAACATTCCGCGCGGATATTTGTATACACTGCCCTCATACAGATACTCACAAATTTCCATGTTTTCATTAAAGGCGATACAGTTATCATATTTTTTATCTGAATAAAGTTTAGTTTCAAATCCCAAACCATTATAAAAATCGAAAAGCGAATCTTCAGCAGGAATAAGCCACAGAAAATTATATCCCGATGTTTTAGCTGTTTCAATCAAGCGTGAAGCATATCCGCGACCCCTGAACTCTTTATACGTGGAAACCGCATAAATATATCCGCCGGACTCATTACAATACGAGCAATCGACAATAAATAACATTGAAACAAGTTTATCATCAACAAAATAACCTAGACATTTCTTATGTCTGCAATTATTAAGAAAAAAATCTATTTCTTCTTTGGAATCTCCGAAAACACTTGACCAAAGAGCGCCAGTCTGTTCATTATCATTTGTAAACGCTATCCTATCAGCCATTATATACCGCCGTTTCTTTTTTTAGCCACAACTCCGGCTTGTACGACTGTTTTGCTTTGCGCAGACCCGGTATTCCCAGATCCTCTTCCCTATTTACATATATATAACCATCGTTTTCCAAACGTTTAGCGAATTCGCGGTTAATAATTGCATATGCGCCCTGTATATCAGCAGGTGCTTTTTCAAAGTGTGTAACAAAACAATGGTCATTAAGTTTTTCACCGAAAGTATAAGCAATAGGCTTATTGTTTACTCTGATAAGCCCGCCCTTAAAACCGATATCAGAATAATTCTCAAAGCCTGATAAAACCGCTTCAAATTCAAGAGAATAATCCGTATCATTTTCATTATTTTCTCTTGCTTCAATCCAGTTAGTATGCAGATCAATACACTCAGAAATATTTTGAGGAGTTACATCTTCGTAAACCCAGTCAGGATAATTCTTAATAAAGTTTGAAATATGGTTTCTCTTTGAATGATATTTTTTACCCGTAAGTGATGCAAGATCTGCAACTTTATAAATATAGTCATTGTTGCCGTCATCATATTCAAAAGAAAATTTGCCGGGGAAATCAGATTCTATCTCTGCTTTATAACTTTCGGTTATACCATAGATTCTTGGTATTATTCCAAAAGAAGCAGCATCACTTATAATCGCTCTAACCGCTTCCCTGAAATCGCCCTCACCTATAGGTAATGAATACATTATTTTGTCTTTAGATCCCCAGCGGCATATTACAAAATCATCATAGTGTGCAACGAATGTTTTGTAGGCAGCGCGCCACAAATAAATATTGCCGAAAGTATACTCACAATTCATACTGTGTGCATACGAGAAACATTTAGAGACCCATTCTTTATCTTTTAAATCTGGTGTTTTAAAATTCAGCATAAAACCTCTTTTATATACTCAACAATCTGGCTCTGAATAATATCAACGGGATATGGATTTTCGCCGTCAGAACACTGAATTATTTTCCAGCCCTCTTTATGCGCAGCGTACAAAGCAGCTTCGCGGCAATTTTTGAGGAACTGAACATTATTTTCATGAACGTCTTTCTCAGACTCGTCACCGCCGTAACGCTCTGTCATAAGCTTCTGCGAAATCTCCACAGGCATGTCTAAAAAAATTACTAGATCAGGTTTCGGAATACCAAGCTTTGAATACTCAAAATCAGCGCTCCAATCAAGATATGAGTTCCAACCGCTTTTATCTATTTTTTCCATCTGATAAATTGAATTGGAAGTTGCGTATCTGTCAGCAACAATAAGAGTGCCGTTTTCATAATCTTTTTTCCAGTCAAGGTTATATGAAGCATATCTGTCAACAGCATAAAATGCACTTGCTGCAAATGCGTTTACATTATCAGCATCTTTACCAAAGTCACCTGAAAGATACATTTTTACAAGTGTACTTGACGGACTGTCATAATCAGGAAGTTTGATTTTCCTATAATTGATACCACCGTTTTTAAGATTTTGCTCAAGCAGCTCAGTCTGTGTAGATTTTCCGCTGCCGTCAAGACCTTCTATAACAATTAATTTTCCCATTGATTTTTTCTTTTAACCTTCTTCTTATTTCCTTGCTCATCAACAATATAAGTATTATCAAGCCTGTCTCTTATACACATCTGACGCTGCCGACGAA
>URIN01000097.1 GCA_900547915.1 uncultured Clostridium sp.
GCAGCGTCAGATGTGTATAAGAGACAGGGTTTACCTCAATAACGCTGTATTCAAAGCTTTCGGGATTGAGCGCAAACTGGCAGTTGCATCCGCCCTCTATTCCTAGTTCGGTTATAATGTCAAGGGACGCCGTGCGAAGCATCTGATATTCCTTGTCACCAAGCGTAACGGCAGGTGCGATAACAATGCTGTCGCCCGTGTGTACACCTACGGGGTCAAAGTTTTCCATAGAGCATACGGCAATAACGTTGCCAGCGCTGTCCCTCATAACTTCAAATTCTATCTCTTTCCAGCCTGCAATGTATCTTTCAACAAGCACCTGAGTAATGGGGCTGAGCATAAGGCCGTGCTTTGCCACGTCTTCAAGTTCTTTTTCGTTGTAAGCAACACCGCCGCCTGCGCCGCCAAGTGTAAATGCAGGTCTGATAATAACGGGGTAGCCTATTTCAGCGGCAATCTTCTTTGCGGTTTCAACATCGTTTGCAATGTCAGACGGCACAACGGGCTGGTGTATCTTTAACATCGTATCCCTGAAAAGCTGTCTGTCCTCAGCCTTGTCAATAGCTTCGGCGTCAGTTCCAAGCAGACGCACACCCATTTTGTCAAGGTATCCGTCTTTTGCAAGCTGCATTGATATTGTAAGTCCTGTCTGTCCGCCGAGACCGCCGAGAATGCTGTCCGGCCTTTCTTTCTCGATTATTCGCTTTACGGTCTCTTCCGTAAGCGGCTCAAGATAAATGTGGTCGGCAAGCGCGCTGTCAGTCATAATGGTTGCCGGGTTTGAGTTTACGAGAACTACCTCAATACCTTCGTCCTTTAGCACACGGCACGCCTGCGCTCCTGCGTAGTCAAATTCGGCAGCCTGACCTATTACGATAGGGCCGGAGCCGATTACAAGCACCTTTTTAATATCTTTGTTAAGAGGCATTACTCATTACCTCCCATCATTTTTATAAATCTGTCAAATAAAAATCTTGTGTCGTGCGGGCCGCTGCACGCCTCGGGGTGGAACTGTACGGAAAACGCATTATTTCCCGGGTAATCAATTCCTTCGTTTGTGCCGTCATTGGCGTTGATGTAACTTATTACACCGCCGCATTTTTCAACTGCTTCATTTACAACGGCATACCCATGGTTCTGTGATGAAATATAAGTTCTGCCCGTCTTTAAGTCTTTGACAGGCTGGTTTACTCCTCTGTGGCCGTATTTGAGTTTCTCGGTTTTAGCACCCATTGCAAGCGCAAGCAGCTGATGACCAAGACAAATTCCGAAAATCGGCTTTTTGCCTATTAACTTTTTCAGTTCCTCAATACACTCTGTGTTGTCCTGCGGGTCTCCGGGGCCGTTAGAAAGCATTATTCCGTCAGGATTAAGCTTCAGCACGTCCTCAGCTTTTGTGTTGTAAGGCATTACGGCAACGTTGCAGCCGCGCTTAACAAGTTCGCGCGCAATATTGTCCTTTTTACCATAGTCAAGCAAGACCACATTGTATTTCGGGTTTTCCGCCGCAAGGGGAACTGGTCTTTTGCAGGAAACGGATTCAACAGCTTTTTCTACCTTGTAAGCCTTAACTTTTTCCTCGTCAAAATCCCTCGGGTCAGAGCATATCATAGCGTTCATAACGCCGCTTTCACGAATTATCTTTGTTATCTCTCTTGTGTCAACACCATACACACCCGGTATGTTGTTAGATTTCAGATATTCGTCAAGTGTTCTGTTACATCTGAAGTTAGACGGGTTGTCGCACTTTTCACGCACGATATATGCCGTAACGCTTGATTTGTTGCTTTCGGCGTCATCGTCAATAAAGCCGTAGTTTCCTATAAGCGGAAAAGTCTGCAGAACTATCTGTCCGTAGTAACTCGGGTCGGTAAGCGTTTCAATATAGCCGCACATACCTGTGGTGAATACAAGCTCGCCTGTAACATCTCCGCCTGCGCCGAAACGTCTGCCTTCAAATGTTTTGCCGTTTTCAAGGCATATGTAAACTTTTTCGTTGTCCATAAATTAAACTTCCCGATTAGTTGTTGCCGCCAAGCAGTTTTACAAGTACCGCTTTCTGTGCGTGAAGTCTGTTTTCAGCCTCGTCAAATATCTCGTCTGCGTGAGCTTCAAATACCTCTGCGGTAATTTCTTCGCCTCTGTGAGCAGGCAGACAGTGAAGAACCATGGCACCGTCTTTTGCAACTGCCATTACTTCATCATTTATCTGATAATCCTTGAATATCTTTTCACGCGCTGCTTTTTCATCTTCCTGGCCCATAGAAGCCCATACATCGGTGTAAAGAATATCAGAATCTTTTGCACATTCTTTAATATCTGAAGAGCAGGTGAATTTACCGTTTTCAGATGCCCATTTCATAATTTCAGCGTCTGGTTTGTAGTCATCGGGGCAGGCAATTGCACATTCCATTCCCATTGTGATAGCGCCAACAATTAGGCTGTTTGCCATATTGTTTCCATCGCCGATAAAGCAGAATTTAAGTCCGTCAAAAGTCTTTTTGTATTCTCTTATCGTCATAAGGTCGGCAAGCACCTGGCACGGATGGCAGTAATCTGTAAGTCCGTTGATGATCGGAATTGAGCCGTATTTTGCAAGGTCCTCAACCTCTTTTTGCTCAAAAGTTCTTATCATAATACCGTCAAGATAGCGTGAAAGTACACGTGCTGTATCCTGTACGGGTTCGCCTCTGCCTATCTGAAGGTCTCTGTTTGAAAGAAACAGCGCCTGTCCGCCAAGCTGATACATTCCTGTTTCAAATGAAACTCTTGTTCTTGTTGAACTTTTCTGGAAGATCATTCCAAGTGTCTTACCCTTTAAAAGGTGATGCTCAATGCCGTGCTTCGTTTCGTACTTAAGCTGGTCGGCAAGGTTTAAAATATCAAGTATGTCGTGGTGGTCCAGGTCCTGCAGTTTAAGCAAATGTTTCATCTTCAATTACCTCCTTAAGAATAGCCAGTCCTTTATCCATTTCTTCCTTTGATATGCTAAGCGCGGGAAGAAGTCTTACCTTTGTTTTTGCGGTCAGCACAAGAAGTCCTTTTTCAAGGCACTTGTTTGCAATGTCCGCAGCTTTTTTATCTGTTTCAACACCCAGCATCATTCCCATACCGGAAACTGATTTAACGCCTTTTATTTCTTTTATTTTGTTTACTAAGTATTCACTCTTTTTGGTAACTTCATCAAGGAATTTATTGTCAATCCTCTTTACGATGCTGATAGCGCCTGCTGCGGCTATCGGGTTTCCGCCGAATGTTGAGCCGTGCGAGCCTGGAGTTACAGTGTCTTCAAGTTTGTCGCCGAAGATGACTGCGCCCATCGGCAGACCGCCTGCAAGTCCTTTTGCGGTTGAAACGATGTCCGGCTTTACACCGTAGTGCATGTACGCGAAATATTTTCCCGTTCTGCCGTTGCCCGTCTGTACCTCGTCAACGCACATAAGAATGTCTTTTTCTTTGCATATTCTGTCTATCTCTTCAATAAATTCTTTGTCAAGATTTAGAACTCCGCCTTCACCCTGAACGCACTCAAACATAATGGCGCAAACATCGTCAGTTATCATATTGCTAAGAGCTTCAATGTCATTTGCGGGGCAGTATTTAAAACCGGGCGTGAAAGGCCCGAATATCTGATGAAATCCGTCCTGACCCGTTGCGGAAAGAGTGGTTATCGTTCTGCCGTGAAATGAATTTACAAGTGTGATAATCGTCTTGCGTCCTTCGCCGTATTTGTCAAAACTGTATTTGCGGGCGAATTTAATCATTCCTTCATTTGCTTCTGCGCCGCTGTTGCCGAAAAATACTTTTTTCATTCCTGTTTTTTCACACAGCAGTTTCGCAAGTTCAGCGCAGGGCTCTGTGTAGTAAAGATTTGAGGTGTGCTGTATCTTGTCGAGCTGGTCGATAACTGCTTTCTTCCATTCATCGTCTGCAATTCCAAATGCTGTTACACCGATGCCCGAGCCGAAATCTATGTATTCTTTTTCGTTTTCATCGTACACTGTTGAGCCTTTTCCGTGTGTCAGTACAACACCGAATCTGCCGTATGCGTGCGAAACGTATTGTTGGTCTGTCTCTTTTACGTCCATAAAATATAGCCTTTCCGCTACTGGGGTTTAGTTACTCCGATACCAAGTGTAGCCGTCTGTGTTATCGGAAGTTATTTTTGATTATTTTAGTGTTTATCTGCTTCTGAACATCGTTCCCATACCTTCATCGGTAAGCATTTCCATAAGTATGGAGTGGGGAACACGTCCGTCAATAATGAAAGCTCTTTTTACGCCTTCTCGGATTGCCTGTGTCATAGAGTCTATTTTTGGAATCATTCCTCCGCTTATTATTCCGTCAGCAATCAGCGCAGGTACATCTGAAATATATACTCTGTGAATAAGTGAACTTTCATCATCCTTGTCTCGGAGAAGTCCTGCAACATCTGTCATTGAAATAAGCGCTTCTGCTTTCAGCTTGCCTGCAACGGCAGCCGCAACTGTGTCTGCGTTTATGTTATAGCAGTTGCCCTCCTCATCATATCCAACGGTGGATATAACGGGTATAAAGCTGTGTTCAAGTGCTTCTTCAACAACGTCCATATTCATTTCCGTAATGTCACCTACATAGCCGTGAGTTTTATCAAGCGGGCGGCATTTTATCATATTGCCGTCCATTCCCGAAAGTCCTATTGCATGGCCGCCGAGATTACCTATCTGGCAAACAAGGTCTTTGTTTACTTTGCCTGCAAGCACCATCTGAACAACATTTGCAGTTTCTTTGTCTGTAACTCTGAGCCCGCTAATAAATTCGCTCTTGATGTTCATTTTTTCAAGCGTTTTGCTTATTTCGGGGCCGCCGCCGTGAACAAGTACAACTCTTATTCCGATTGTGGTAAGAAGCACAAGGTCGTGCATAACGGACACTTTGAGTTCGTGATTTATCATAGCGTTTCCGCCGTATTTGATTACAACAGTCTTTTTTCTGTAAAGCTGAATGTTGGGAAGCGCCCTTGCAAGCACTTCGGCTTTCATAGCATTTGTAATATCCATTTTGCTTCCTCCGCTATCAGGTTCTGTAATCGCCGTTTATTTTTACATAATCGTATGTTAAATCGCAGCCCCAAGCCTTTGCGCTGCTTTCGCCTGCATTGAGGTTTATGATTACATAGATTTCATCGCTCTTAAGCACTTCTGCGGCCTTTTCCTCGGAAAAGTCAACGCCTGCACCGTTTCTGCAAACGGCAATCTCGCCGAATTCGCTCTTTATATCAACGTCAACTTTGTTTATGTCAAATTCAGCGGGCGCGTAGCCGACCGCGCAGAGAATTCTGCCCCAGTTTGCGTCCTCGCCGAATACTGCGCATTTGAAGAGGGTAGAACCAACAACGCTTTTTGCCACTGTAATAGCTGTGTCTTTGTCTGGGCAGCCCTTGCACTCGCATTCAATCATCTTTGATGCGCCCTCGCCGTCTTTTGCAAGCATTTTGGTAAGATTCATCATAACTTCATAAAGAGCGGCTTTAAAATCTTCGTATCCTTCACATTCAGAAGTTATCTCTTCATTGCCTGCAACGCCGTTTGCCATAACGCATACCATATCATTTGTGGAAGTGTCTCCGTCTATTGAAAGGCAGTTATATGTAACTTTTACAATATCATCAAGCGCCGCCTGAAGCATCTTTGCGCTTATGTTTATATCACTCGTAATGAAGTTGAGCGTAGTTGCCATGTTTGGGTGTATCATACCGGAGCCTTTTGCCATTCCGCCGACTCTGCAAGTTTTTCCGTTAACGCTGAATTCAACAGCGTATTCCTTTTTGATTGTGTCTGTTGTCATGATAGCGGTTGCCGCTTCTTCGTTACCTGTGTATGAAAGTCCTGCAACAAGCGGAGTTATGCCTTCTTCTATCGGCTCTATAGGAAGTATCTGACCGATAACACCCGTTGAAGCAACAACTACCTCGCTGGCGTCAATTCCAAGTGCATCTGCGGCAAGTTCGCACATTCTGCCTGCTTTTTCAACGCCGTCAGCGTTGCAGGTGTTTGCGTTTTTAGAGTTTACAATAACCGCTTTTGCATGATTATTTGTTTTTTCAAGATTGCTCTTTGTCACCAAAATAGGAGCACCTTTTACTTTGTTTGTTGTGTATACAGCCTGTCTCTTATACACATCTCCGAGCCCACGAGCCGGACTCCTAACTCGTATGCCG
>URIN01000098.1 GCA_900547915.1 uncultured Clostridium sp.
ACACAAGGCTATTCGTCGGCAGCGTCAGATGTGTATAAGAGACAGTTATAATATATATAATGTCAAGTAAATAAAACACGCGCAGTGCTTATAAAAAGCAGTCTGCGCGTTAAATATTACTGATCAAAATAATTTTAAAGATCCGTATTGCCTTGCGACTGTTCAACAGCTATAAGTGCCGCACCAAGTGCTCCGCAAAACTCAGGATTTTCAGGAACAAAAATTTTAGTGTTCATAATTTTTTCCAGTTCAGTTACAACGCCTTTGTTATTGGCAACGCCGCCGGTCATCATAACGGAACCTTTTTTCACCGAATTGCCGACAAGTGCTCTTGTTTTTACTGCAACGCTTTTATTTAGCCCGTGAACAATATCGGATACAGAATAATTCTGAGCAATAAGCGAGACTACTTCGCTTTCTGCAAAAACAGTGCACATACTTGAAATCGTCAAATCTTTTTTATAATCAAGACCTTTAAGCGCCATATCGCTCATATCAAGTTCAAGCACCTTTGCCATATTTTCAAGAAATCTTCCTGTTCCTGCAGCGCATTTATCATTCATTGCAAAACCCGAAACTTTTCCGTTTTCGTCAAGACGAATGGCTTTACTATCCTGCCCGCCAATGTCTATTATCGTTTCTACACTGTCAAAAAGGTGCTTTGCGCCCTTTGCATGGCATGTAATTTCCGTAACGTCCGAATCGGCAAAATCAATATTTTTTCTACCGTAACCTGTGGCAACGGTTAGAACTATATCTTTTAAATCAACACCTGATTTTTCAAGTGCTTTTTTGGCACCCGAAGCGGCATTTGCACCTGTTCGCACCATAACATTACTTATAATTTTTCCGCTCTTATCAATGACAACAAGTTCCGTTGACGTGGAACCGCTGTCTATACCGGCATAATATTTTCCGCTTAAGTTCACAGCCTTTTTTTCTCCCTTTATTTTATTCACCGTTTCCGCAAAGCCCTCAATACGTGTTAAAAGCTGACCGTATGACTGGTTCGTATAATCCGTCTCAACCCTTATAACGGGAAGCTTGGTGTTCTTAATTTTGGAATATTCAAAATCATAATAATCGCAGAATTTTACGGTGCTGTATATTATGCCAACACAGTTTTCATTTTCAGTTAGGTCTGCCCTGCGGTCTGTATTTCTCATTCTCATACAGGGAGACTGTGAAAGCAGTGCTCTTGCGTATTTTTGCATGATGCTTTCAAGCGGTTCGTTTTCATCAGCTTCAAATGCTGTAACTTCCCTGCTGCTTGAGCAAGTCATATCATAAATATCAACACCTGCAAAGCATTTTTCTGCGGCTTTTATAAGTGTTTCACTGCTGCGTGCTCCGAGAACAGCAACAAACTTATTTTGAGGAATCTTTCTTCCGCTATGAAAAGCCGAAAGAAAAGATTTTACGTTGAAAACTTTACCGCTGTTATTTTCATGCTCCTTTATCAGCCTTAACAGCTCATTTTTAAACCTTTCGACTGCACATTCAGCCGAGCAATCGGGAAGATCTAAAAAATACGAAAAATCAAGATTTTCTGCTACTGCCGAATCTGCCACGCGCCTTGAACTGTCACAGCAATTCATTAAAACGATGCCGTTATAGCTTCCGATATGTATATCCTCAAGCATTGCTTTAGCGTGGGAACACATATTGGGGTGCAGCATTGCTGACGAATAATCGAAATTATCCGCTTCATTATTCATAAGTACACAGTTTTCGCCGAAGCCCGCCATAATTTCCACGGGGGCATATTTACAGTTATAACCTATCATTTTCTGTTCTCCAGCAGTTCAAGAAAAGCTTCTGTGCGTGTAACAGTCTGCCCGTCATTAACGTTTTGTGAATTGCAGCCGTCACCGTCTAAAACAAGTGTGGGAAATCCGTTCTCCTCAAATACTTTTTTAGCATAAAAACTTGTGCCGGCGGTCTGTTTGCAGCCCCAATGACAATACCAAACAATGCCGTCAGCTCCAAGTTTTCTGGCATATTTAAGTACGGCATTAACTCTGTTGTCCCTGCTGCCGTTTACAGTATTTCTGAGAAGCCTGTCTGCCATAAATCGATACGGGTTTTTCTCCTGAGTATTAACATCAATAGCATCAAAAACCATATCGCAAGCTGCTATTTCACACCTGTCTGTGAAGTTGATAAGATTGCGCAATGCATCCTGCCAATAAGGAAGAGTATGCACCCAAAGCAGGCGAACACCCTTTCTTTCGGCAGGTAATGCTGAAAGCTGCGTTATCATATCCTCGCTGTACTTTTCCGCCTCAGGCGTGCCGAGCATAACATGAGTTGCGAACACGGAAAGCATTTGAGAAGTCATTTCGTCAGAAAGATACCTGTCTGCTCTCAGATCAAGTATTTTTCTAAAGTTTTCTATGGTGTTTTTACTTCGCTGAATCGTTTCAAGCAGTCTGTTTTCATCAAGCGTGAAACTGCTGTTTTTCTCAATAAACGAAACCATACCTCGAAGCTGTTTTTCAACATAATCAAGATTTTCAGCGCTGTAAGTATTGGGCACATCTATCATGTATTGAGGAACTTTATAATATTCCGCTATACGCCTAAATGAAAGATGATTAACATCGCAGGCAAGGCTTGTATTTATTACAAACTTTGGCTTGGGAAGAACGCCGGACTCAGCCATGCCGACAAACGCTTTATGATATGAACAGAGCGTTTTTGGGATTCCGTTATTCTCAGCAGTTTCAATAAATATTCTTTCGCTTCCGGCAGCCGCAAGATAGCACGCAAGTGCCTCCGGAAAGAGCTGATAAATGCCCATTGAGTGTAGTATCTCGCACGGGAGATACAGACTTACTATTGCCGATTTATCCGCTTTACCAAGCGGTTTTATAGCCGAATCAGCAGCCGCCCACTGCATATACTGCCTTGCCGGCAGCAGTATCTTTGCAGGAAAATACTTGCACTGAAGCCCCGCTGCTGTGAACACAATCGAGAGTTCCTTCAAGGCTCTTTTTGGGTTTTTCCCTGTTAAATTATATATGTGGTTTCCAAACAACTCAATAGCTTTATTCATATCTTTTTCCTAGGTGATTACACTGAAATTAAATTTAAAGTTATTAATAAAATCATAACCACCGGCAAATGCCGGTGGTTTGGTATTATTTAGTATAGAATTTTTATCAGTCGTTAGGAATAAACGCCTTATGAACTGCTGATACAGCTCTGTCAGCGTCTTCTGCGGCAATGATTACAGAAATCTTGATTTCAGAAGTTGAGATCATCTGAATATTGATATTCTGAGCATAAAGAGCCTCAAACATCTTTGAAGCTGTGCCAGGGTGAGATTCCATACCTGCGCCTACGATAGAAACCTTGGCAACATCTGTGGAACATTTGATCTCCTTATCGCCGACAGCATCCATTTCTCTGAGAGCGTCAATAGCAACAGGGCCATTATCTTTTGAAACGGTAAAGGTAAGATCCTTGGTGCCGTCTCTGCCAACTGACTGAAGAATGATATCAACATTTACATTCTTCTGTGCAAGCTTTGAGAACACTTTGAATACCACGCCGGGAATATCTTCAAGACCTACAACAGAAATAAGAGCAACGTCCTTATCTTTAGTTACACCTCTTATGAGCATTTTTTCCATTTTTACTTTCTCCTTAACAATAGTTCCCGGAATGGGATTTAATGATGATAAAACTTCAAGTTCAACAGAATATTTTTTAGCCATTTCAACCGAACGGTTATTAAGAACCTGCGCACCGAGTGTTGCAAGCTCAAGCATTTCATCATATGTGATCTCCTCAAGCTTTCTTGCGCCCTCTACCTTGCGCGGGTCGGCTGTATAAACGCCCTCAACATCTGTGAAGATCTGGCATTTGTCTGCATGCATAGCGGCTGCTATTGCAACTGCAGAAGTATCCGAACCGCCTCTTCCGAGTGTGGTCAGATCATCGTATCTGTTGATGCCCTGAAATCCGGCTACAACAACGATATTGTGCTTTGCGATCTCAGCCTGAAGGCGGTTAGTTTTAATATTTTTGATACGTGCTGCGCCGTAAACGGAATTTGTATTGAAGCCTGCCTGCCAGCCAAGCAGCGAAATAACGGGAAAGCCGAGACTTTCGATTGCCATTGCAAGCAAAGATATAGATATCTGCTCACCTGCGGCAAGAAGCTGATCCATTTCCCTTTTTGCGGCTTTTGGATTTATCTCCATTGCCTTTTCAATCAGATCGTCTGTTGTATCGCCCTGAGCAGAAACAACGACTACAACATCGTTTCCTGCCTTATAGGTATTGGTAACAATGCGCGCAACATTCATTACACGCTCGGCATTAGCAACAGACGAACCGCCGAATTTCTGTACTATAAGTGACATAAAAAACTTATCCTCCGAATTAATAATTTGTTACTTTGATTACATTGAGAACTTTTGAATCGCCGAGAGTTTTATAAAGATTTTCCTGAGTCATTGAATCGGTAATAAATGCTACCTCATCAGACGGCTGACCTTTTCTTGAAAGGAATTTAACATCGCTGAACATGCTCATAACTTCATGCTCGGAAAGTTTTGCTCTAACATAGAAAGGCATCTCAAGCTGAGTTTTGTAATCCACAACATAATCTTCCTCGCCGGGACCCCAGCCGAAAACTTTTCTTCTGTCCACATGTTTTGCGCAGTCAACCATATCGGCAACAACAGCTGAAGCTGTGGGGAGTTTGCCTGCTCCCCTGCCGTAAAAGCATACATCACCAACAGCATCTCCGCGAACAAGAATAGCATTGAACACATCACGCACACTTGCAAGCTGGCTGCCGTTATAAACAACAGCAGGGCTTACAAAAGCTGCAATATTGTTTTCATCAATATACTTTATTTGACCGAGAAGCTTTATAACACCGTTAGCAGAATGAATATAGGAAACATCCTCAAGAGTGATGTTTGAAATACCCTCAGTATCAACCTGAGAGGGATAAACATGCTTGCCAAAAGCAAGGGATGCAAGTATACAAACTTTGCGGCATGCGTCATGACCCTCTATATCCGCCGTGGGGTCTTTTTCGGCATATCCGTTTTCCTGTGCAAGCTTAAGAGCATCGTCAAAGCTCATATCATCCTCGATCATTTTGGTAAGAATGAAGTTTGTGGTGCCGTTAAGAATGCCCGCAATACCCTCTATATGGTTTGCGGCAAGACACTGAGACATAGGACGGATAATAGGTATACCGCCTCCTACGCTTGCCTCAAACAGATAGTTTGTGCCGTATTCTTTTGCTGTTTCGAGCAGTTCAAGACCTTTTTGGGCAACAAGTTCCTTGTTTGATGTTACAACGGATTTTCCTGCTTTAAGAAGTTTCATTGTAAAATCATAAGCCGGATTAATTCCGCCCATTGTTTCTGCTACTACCTTGATTTCAGGGTCATTTAAAATCTCGTTAAAATCCTTTGTTAATTCACCCTCATGCTTATCGCCGGGGAAATCGCGCAAATCAAGTATTTTGGCTACTTCAAGTTCTATACCGCCGGAGCGCTTGGATATTACATCCTTATGGGTATCAATAACCTCCGCAACGCCGCTTCCGACAGTACCATAGCCCATTACTGCAACTTTCATATTTAACCTCCTGCATCAGCTGTTTATATTCACGGCGCGAACACCGTTTATATCATTAAGGCAATCAATAAGAGTATCCACGTCAACAGTCATTTCAGCTATATACGCGGCAAGTGAAACATCTGCCACCCCGTTTTGGGGAACGCTTTGATTGATTGAGAGCACATTGGCACCAAGTCTGTAAAGCTCTGCCGTTACAGCAGACAACACACCTTTTGTATCTTTGAGTTTCAAAGAAAGGGTAAGTACCTCTCCCTCATTCTGCGGGTTATATTCGAATATTCCGTCCTTATATTTATAATATGCAGAACGGGAAATACCCGCCATTTTTGCAGCCTGAGTGGCATTCGCCGCCTCTCCGGAGGCAAGCAGCGACTTGGCATATATCACTTTTGAATATACCTGAGGCAGGATATCCTGATTAACAAGAAGATATTTAAATTTAGCCAAATCTGTTCACCACCTGCGTACAACTGTATTACTGTGAAATACACTTGGAATATAATATCACCTGTCTCTTATACACATCTCCGCGCCCACGAGACGGACTCCTATCTCGTATGC
>URIN01000099.1 GCA_900547915.1 uncultured Clostridium sp.
GTGCAAGTATCTCAAGCGAACAGTCAAGCGGCGCCAGTTCCACATTTTCATATCTTCGCAAAAGAGCTTTTCTTATGAGCATATCGGCAAAGTCAGGATTTTTAGGCAGCATAGGGCCGTGACAATAAGTACAGAATGTATTTTTATACCTTGCGCCCTCTGTTTTATCCGCGCCGTTATTGCCGAAACCTTTGATCACTTTGCCCAGAGGTTGAACACCATCACCGAGAAAAGTGCGCCCCGCATGATTTTCAAAGCCGATAATACGTATCTTTTCCTCAGTTTTAAACTCATAGTTGCCTATAAGCCGTTTATCGCCCGAACCTGTATAAAAATCAAGTATTCCCGTGAAATCAAGGTGTTCTCCGTCTGCTGTTTCATAAAATTTGCCGAGCAGCTGATAGCCGCCGCATATTGCAAGCACAACAGCGCCGCTCTCAACGGCATTATACAACGAATCACGTTTTGAAACGGTAAGATCTGAAAGGACTACCTTTTGCTCTCTGTCCTGTCCGCCTCCTATAAAAATAAAATCGAAATCCGAAAAATCAAAGTCACACCCGCTGAGCAGTGATGTGACTTCACACTCTATCCCTCGCCACTCGCAGCGTTTTTTTATGCAAAGAATATTGCCCGAATCACCGTACAGATTGAGCAGATCGGGATAAAGATGAGCCACACTGAGTTTCAACGCCAGAACTCCTTTCCTCCGAATTTTCGCGCAAAATACGGCCGCAGAGCCATCATTGCCGTATAAGTGGGAACAATAACAGTATCCGGCTCACCGGTTATTTTTATAAACTCATCGTAATTTTTGATAACGGTAATCTCTGCTCCAGCATATTTCAGGCGAAGCGCCATATCTCCCGAGCGTATACCGAAAGTGTAGATATTTTTCACATTTTTCCCGATATTTATTTCAGCATCCCATATCCAGGAAACATCTTTACCGTCTGCGTCATTATCGTTTAAAACAAAAATGAGATTATTTATTTTAAGCGGTTTCAGATAATTGACCGTCTGTGTAAAGCCTGCAGGATTTTTAACAAGAAGCATCCTCACATTTCCGAATGTTTCCATTCTGCCGAAAGCGCCGCCGAAAGAGGAAAGCGTGTTTTCAACACAGTCCGGGGATACTCCGCACTCCGTGAGCACAGCGGCGGCGGCAAGCGCATTGTAAACATTGTATACACCCCCGAGATTTATGAGCAACAGCGCAGATTTGCCGCGAAAATCAGCGAAAACTGTCGAACTGTCGGGAGTTTCATCGACTATCTCTTCTGCAGAATAATCGGGTGATTCCCTTGAATATCCGCACGACGGGCACAAAAATCCGCCGAGCTGGCAGTATGTTCTGAACGAATAATTATACGGTGTTGAACAGAACACGCAAAACTCGCTTTCACCCTTTCCGCCGAGTGACAGCGGTTTGTTTATTCCGAATGAAACATAGTTTCTGCCCGTGCGGCTAAGGCTGAAAGACAGCGGGTCATCGGCGTTGAGCACGAGCAGGGCGTTTTTCATATTTTGGGCACCCGTTTTAATTGCGTTAAGGGTTGACGAAACTTCGCCGTATCTGTCAAGCTGATCACGGAAAATGTTTGTTACCACAAGTATTTCTGCGTCAACATAAAGGCTGATTTTTTTCAGCGCATTTTCATCACATTCAAGGACAGCGTATTCATATCTGCACCTGCCGTGTATGTTGCAGTTTGATAAAAACGCCGCTGTTACACCCGTTATAAGATTTGCGCCCGAACGGTTAAGAAAGCAGGATCTGCCCGCTTTTTTAAGTCCAGTTTCAATTATGCGTGCGGTAGTAGTTTTTCCGTTTGTGCCCGTTACGGCAATCACTTTTACGCCGCGTGACAGAAAGCTGAGAATATCTTTTTTGAGAAAAAGCGCTAATTTCCCGGGAAAAGTAGTGGCTCCCCTGCCGAGCAGGCGCAGCAGCTTTTCGCACAGCTTTGCGGCGGCAACAATAATTGTAATAATCATAATAAATTATATTGAATATATTTTTTATTATGATAGAATATTTATGAAATAAACGCAAAGGCGGGAATTTTATGGTTGAAAAAATAATAGAAGCCGTACGCTCTGCTCAGAAAATATACAAAAGCGCACACGGAAATCTCGGAATAAAAACAAAAGGCTCTGATGTTGACCTTGTTACACAGTATGACGGCGAAATTCAGAGTCATCTTTTTGAGAAACTTTCGGAAATAATACCCGGCTGCTCCTTTCTTGGAGAAGAAGGTTCAGGAGACAAAGAACTCACCGACGGTTACTGCTTTATAATTGACCCGATAGACGGAACAACTAATTTTATTAAAGGATTTCAGCACAGCGCTATCTCGGTTGGCCTTGCAAAAGATAAAGAACTTATTGCAGGCGTTGTGCTTGATCCCGACCTGGACAATCTGTTTTATGCCGAAACAGGAAAAGGAGCGTATCTGAACGGAAACAGGATACACGTTTCAGACTGTTCTCTTAAAGAGAGCCTTGTGCTTTTCGGAACTTGCCCGTATGAACACGAACTTGCGCACAAAACGTTTGAACTTACTGAAGAAATATTCTACAACTGCCTTGAAGTAAGGCGTGCAGGCTCGGCGGCGCTTGACATCTGCTATGTTGCAGCGGGAAAGGCTGATTTATACTATGAACTTATACTGCGTCCGTGGGATTTAGCTGGTGCTACAGTAATTCTCAGAGAAGCAGGCGGCGTATGCAAAACAGCAGACGGAAAAGACATAGACCTGACAAAACTTCAGTCCTATGTTTGCTCCGGCGGTAAAAATCTTGACGAGTTTTATAAAATAGCAAATGGAATATTATAGTTTTAACAAATACCTGCGTGAGAGATTCGGCTACAAAGTTTACAAAATAAGCATAAACGGCGGCTTCACATGCCCCAACAGAGACGGGACTTGGGGAACACGCGGCTGCATTTTCTGCTCTGCAGGAGGAAGCGGAGATTTTGCGGAAAGTCCTGAACTTTCAATAACCCAGCAGATAGAAAAAGGAAAAGAAAGAGTTAAAAACAAAATCAAAAGCGGAAAATACATTGCATATTTCCAGGCATTTACAAACACTTACGCGCCTGTTGAAATTCTGAGAAAAAAATTCACAGAGGCTATTGAACACCCCGACATCGTAATGCTTTCCGTTGCTACAAGACCGGACTGCCTTCCCGAAGAAGTCATCGAACTGCTTAAAGAACTGAATGAGATAAAACCCGTTTGCGTTGAGCTGGGTCTTCAGACGATACACAAAAAAAGCGCCGAATACATACGGCGTGGGTACGAACTTGAGTGTTATGATGACTCCGTAAAACGGCTTAAAGCAGCAGGGATAGAGGTAGTATGCCACATCATACTAGGTCTGCCGGGAGAAACAAAAAGCGATATGCTTCAAAGTGTTGACTACGCCTGCAAAAGCGGCATTGACGGAATAAAGCTTCAACTGCTGCACGTGCTGAGAGGCACAGACCTTGCAAAAGATTATGAGGATGGCAAATTCAGTGTGCTTACTATGGACGAATATCTTGACATACTTAAAAGCTGTCTTGAGATAATTCCGAAAAGCATTGTAATACACCGTCTGACCGGTGACGGAGCAAAAAAAGACCTGATAGCGCCGATGTGGAGCGCAGACAAAAAGAGAGTGCTTAACGCGGTTTCAAGGCTGTAACAAGCCGAAAGACCGCGTTTTTTATCGTTTATTATCATAAAAAATCAAAAAACACCTGTCTGAAAACCAGACAGGTGTTTTTTAAACTCAAATCACTCATAAAATCCTATTTCGGAAATAACGGGTGTACTTCTGCTTTGGCGTATAATGACCCTTGCGCCTACGCATTTTTTGCCGCCTGTTTCGGCTATCTTAAGCGAGCCGATAACAGTGCCGGAATACACATGAACGTAATTTCCGTTTTCTTTTCTGAGAAAGATATCAAACGCTTCAACACGCTGTGAATATCTTATATCCTCTTTAAGTGTAACATATTTAATTTTCTTTTCGCTGTCGAAATTAAAATCGATAACGCCGTCAGTATCTTTAAGCGCTCCGAATTTTTCGACTATAACGGGCTTTGAATACATTTCATTTATCTTGTTACCGAGACCTCGCAGGGCAACCGCATCATTAATATGAATAGTACCCTTATCGCTGGGCGGCACATTGAGCAACAAAGTGCAGTTATTGCCCACAGAATTTTTATAGATCTTAAAAAGTTTTGACGGGCTTTTAACAGTAAAATTGCTTTTTGGTGAATAGAACCAGCCTTTTCGAATTGAAACGTCCACCTCGGCAGGATACCAGCAAAGCTCGGGGCAGTCCTTTAAAAATTCACGGCTTCCCAGGTCTTCATCTGTGGATGTGCGCTTTTTCATATTTCCCGCGTCTGATGCTGTATGCTGGCTTTTCTTTGACACAGTTTCAGCAAGTGTAAGATATGACGGAACAACAGAAAACTCCGATTTACGGGTCTTGCCGCCCTCGTTGCCGACCCACCTGATATCGGGACCGCAAACAGCTATATTTGCGTCCGGCTGAAGTTCCCTGATAAGTTTATAATATCTCTGCCAGTCATATTCAAAGGCTTTGGCATCAGCACCCTTTGCGCCGTCAAACCACACCTCGGAAATCTCACCGTAATTTGTCAAAAGTTCGGTGAGCTGATTGCAGAAATAATCGTTATAATCGGGCGTGCCGTAAGTCGGCTCGTGCATATCCCACGGAGAAAGATAGATACCGAAATCAAGCCCCGCTTTATGACATTCGTCTGAAACCATTTTAACAATATCACCTTTGAAATCGGAATATCTCACTGAAAAAGAGGTATATTCCGTTTCCCAAAGGCAAAACCCATCGTGGTGCTTACAGGTCAGGATAATTCCTGTTGCACCGGCAGATTTAGCGCACTTTACCCACTGAGCGGCATTGATTTTCTTGATTGTGAAATCAGTTGCTTTTTCTGTTCCTACTCCCCATTCTCTGCCTGTTGCAGTATTCATTCCGAAATGCATAAACAGATAAAAAGGCTTTTCGGCAAGACGAAGCTGCCTTTTTGACGGTGTTACAGAAATGAGCCTGTCCACCTCAGGGGAATTGAGTGGCACGCCGTTATTATCGTTTGTCCAGTTACTTTCAAAAGGATTTTTCACTTTTTTCTACCTCTGTTAAGCGCTTTTATAAATTCATCTTTATCGTTGAGGTTCCATACGCATTTATACCAGCAGTAACGCAGAAATTCGCCGAAATTCATATAAAATGTCTGCTCACGGTCTTCATCCACTTCATCAAAAGTCTTTGATACTATTCTGCCGCTTCTGTTTGTAACCTCCGATGCAGAAATAACAACAATATCCTTATCAACAGGCAGTATAACTGCTTCTTTACCCTTGACATCTATTTCAGTGATATAGAAGCAAAGACCTTTTGCAATATTGTCTTTACCGTCAGTATGGCTGTGTGTTGCCTCCCAGCCGAGTTTACCGTGCTTAACAAAAGCAACATCACCGAGATCAGGCAGATCCCAGCCTGCAAAATGTTCGTCTGCGCTGAGTATTCTGCGTGTAACGATTTCGCCGTCAACATCGAATTTAACCGTTTTATCCCCGCCGAAAGACGCACAGAGCAGGCAGAGTTTATCAGCGCCTGAGGAAATTCTGACGGTCTGCCCTTTCATTATGCAAGCATTTTTATCAGTTGAAGAAATATTAAATTCAATTCCGTTTGCGGTAATCTTTTCAGGTACGAGTTCACGCGGGATATTGAGCTCAAAATCGCTGCCTTTTTCACCGTTTTTGGTGATAATGTTTTTATCATATTCAAGCTGAGCGGGTCTTGAAGTTTCTTTCTGTGCCTTTACGCCGCTCTTTTTGAGAGTGAGCGCAAAACTGCGTATCTGATACGGCGCGAAAGAAGTTACAAGTTTGCCGTCCTCAACAGTTGCTTCGCCGAGCGGCTCCTCACTTGCATATATCTCTCTTGCGCTTTCGATACCTTCACCGAGCGTAAGCGTGAATTTTTCATGCTCTTTGCCTGCGCCCTCGTTCAGGCGGACTACTATCTCATCGCTGTCTTCCGCCTTTTTCATAGCTCTTATAATAACATCGTTTGTGGATACACTGCCAAAACTGTAATCTGTTGAAAGTGCGCC
>URIN01000100.1 GCA_900547915.1 uncultured Clostridium sp.
TACACAAGGCTATTCGTCGGCAGCGTCAGATGTGTATAAGAGACAGCGAATACATATGGCACAAACAGCAAACAGCCGTTTATCCAGTGCACTTTCACAAGGCGCAACTATCTCAACGCTTTTATAGATGTAATAGAAAAATACAGTCCTGATACTATTTTCTGCTGCGATTATGACGGCCATGCAGACCACCGCGCAATCAGCCTCTTCTTTGAGGAGGCACTCGGGGAAATAATGAAGCGCAAGCCGTTTTATACTCCGCTTGTTTTCAAGGGCTTCGCATATTCAACCGCTTGGGATGGTGCTCAAGATTATTACAGCCTTAACGCGCTTTCAACCCGCCTAAAAGAGCCGAGCCCATTTATGCGTGAAACAAATACATATCTGTGGGATAAAAGAGTGCGTTTCCCCGTTGCAAAGGAAAGCCTTTCCCGTGTTATGCAGAACTCTTCGGGTTACCGTGCAATGCAGGAATATTCAAGCCAAACGGCAACAGACCACGCAAACGGAATAATGAATTCGGATAAGGTGTTCTGGCTCAGAAGAACAGACAGCGTTCTTTATAATGCTGAGATAACCGCAACAAGCGGAGACGCTTCTCATCTTACAGATTTTAAACTCGTTGACAGTGGTGATATCAAAAATAATCCGGGTCTGCCGCTTGCAGGCATTTGGCATGCGGAAGCAGGTGACGATAAACGAATTGTGGCGTTCAGACTGCCGGCAAAGCAGAAAATATGCAGCATTGTTATCTATGAAAGCCCGAACCCGAACAGCCATATTGTTAATGCTCAAATTATGATTGGCTCGGTATCGTACAATACGGGCGAGCTGAATACGGGCGGACCTACGGTATTTGAATTTCCACCTGTTAATACAGATGTTATAGGTATAAGAATAAAGAGCTGCACGGGTGACTGCGAACTTCTAAAAGTTGAGGCGTTTACCCAGCCCGAAAGCTCGGCGGCAGAATTCATTAAGGTTCAGAACTCAAACGGTGATTTCTGCTATGATTATGTAATGAACAAATCCGGCAAGGAAGAATTTTCAGTTTATACTTTTCCTAATCAGAGCGATTTTGAATTTACTGCCGAAAGCAGTGATGAGGGAGTAGTGTGCTCCGCTCAAAACGGTGTTCTCAGCGTTTATTGCCCTGAGGGAGAAAAGGCAGTTATAACTGTTAAAGCAAAAGATAACCCGCATATTTACGATTGCTTTACAGTCAGAAATCCCGATGAGCGCGAAAGGTATATCACTTCTTTCAAACAGAACAGCGAACAGAAAATGTGGTCGTTTTCCATGCAGTGGGATTATTACCGCGGACTTGTCCGCCGTCTCGGGGTCTATAAACCAATGAATAATAAAAAAGAAAAATAATAAAGAAGCCCGGCAGGTTGAATTTCCTGTCGGGTGTTTTTAATCAAAAAGCGGAATGGGGAGGTGCCTCATTCCGCTTTTTCATATTCAAGTATTGTGAATGCAAGCGTGGTGTCAAGACTTTCCACGCCGTTTATTTTATCTTTGTCCGCTTCACTTGTTCGGTAGTAATACGGCGTCATTGAAAAAAGTGTTTTTAAATCGTCACACGGTATGCTTGTGACCTTGCTTATTTTTTGTTTTGACACAAGTTTAAGCCCGTTGCCGTCTGGGTAGTTTTCATCGTTCAGATACGGCGTTTCATAAACAAGTGTTTTAAGTTCTATAAGATGCTCAGGTGCGGGAACAACGCTGTAAAGCTTTCCGCCTTTTTTGAGAACCCTCGCAAACTGGGTGGAATTAAACGGCG
Source organism: uncultured Clostridium sp. (assembly GCA_900547915.1). Taxonomy (GTDB): domain Bacteria; phylum Bacillota; class Clostridia; order Oscillospirales; family Acutalibacteraceae; genus Eubacterium_R. The sequence continues at coordinate 1,787 of URIN01000100.1, forward strand.
CAAAAATATGTATTGCTGTGTCCACGCTCTCGTCCTTTACGGGAATTGATTTTAAATTAGCAACAAAATATAAACCACCGTTTTTTCTTTTGGCCGCAAGGCGCACCGTCTCTTTGCTCAGGTCAAAACCGTAAAGCTCACCGGCGTAAGTATCGTAATATCCTTCACCACAGCATATATCAAGCACCGTGCCGCGCATCTTTTTTGATATTTCTTCCTTTAAAAATGAAAAATATCCTTTTTCAAGAAATTCGTGCCTTGCCCGTGCGGATTCTTTGCTGTCTCCCGTTTTGTCTCCGCTTTTGTTGCTGATTAGCAGGTTAACATAACCCTCTTTTGCAATGTCAAAGCTGTGAGAGTTAGAGCAGAAAAAACGCTTTTTATCCTTCTTCAGTTCACTGCCGCATACGGGACATAAAAGAATACCCATTTATTCGTCCTCGTGCCACGGCATTTCAACTATTGTTGCTGTGTGTCCCACTGCGGGCAGAAATTTATTTAAAATATCTTCTGTTTTTATTGCAAGGCTTGATGTGTTTATGCACGGGTGGCAGCCTATGTATTCGCCGCTCATTATGTCCTTGTCAATAATGAGACGCACTCTGTTTTCATTATCATTCATAAGACCCAGAACAGAAACAGAGCCCGGAGTTATATCAAGAAACTCTTCCATAAATTCAGCTTCCGCAAATGAAAGACGCGCGCAGCCAAGCTGTTTCGTTATATCCTTGGTTTTAAAAGGCTTTGAGCCGGGCATCATAAGCAGATAAAATTCCGTTTTCTGCCTGTTTCTTAAAAATAAGTTTTTGCATATTTCAACACCCAGCACCTTTTCTATCTCAAGGCACGCCTCCATTGTATCAGCGGCGGGGTGGTCAACTCTTTTATATTCAATGCCAAGCTTATCAAGTAAGTCGTAAACACGCACTTCCTTGCTTAATCTGTTGCTTAAATCGGCAGGTCTTCCGCTACTTAACTGCATAATTTAATCCTCACTGTTGTACATATAGTTTGTTGAAAATACTAATTTTCCGCCGCGGTAATATGAGCGTGGGACTCTGCGTGCTATGCGGCAGGGGAGTTCATAGTTAAAGGAATATGCGCTTTCGGAAACTTCTTCCATTGAAAGTTCTTTGTCTCCGCTTTTGCCGATAAGAACTACCGTGTCGCCAATCTTTGCGTCTATTCCTGTTATATCAACCATAAACTGGTCCATACATACTCTGCCCGTAATTGGCGCAAACTCGCCGTTTATAAGCACTTTGCCCTTGTTTGAAAGGCATCTCGGGTAGCCGTCTGCGTAACCTACGGGAATAGTTGCAATCCTGCGGGTTTCACCCGTTTTGTATGTTCCGCCGTAAGATATTTCTCTGCCCGGTTCAAGTTCCTTGATGTGTGTAATATGCGCGTGCCATTCCATAACAGGTTTTATTTTCAGCAGACTTTCATCCACTTCGTGAGACGGATAAAGACCATACAGAATTATGCCCATTCGGCACATATCAAAATACTCGTCAAAATTCATTATGCCTGCGGAGTTATTGATGTGCTTTATCGGTATGTTGATCCCACGCTCCTCAAGCAGTTTTATAAATTCTTTGAATTTATCTCTCTGTGCAATCGCTTTGCTCAGGTCTTTTTCGTCTGCCGTTGCAAAGTGAGAAAAAAGTCCCTCCGCCTCTATGTTTGGAAGCTTTGTTATTTCAAGGCTTGTGTCGGCGCTTTCTTCGTTTATCTGAAAGCCAATGCGGCTCATACCTGTGTCAGCGCAGAAGTGAAAAGGTACCGTTTTGCCCTGCTTTACAGCTTCGGCAGAAAGCGCCTTTGCGTCTTCAAGGCTGAATATAGGCACACGTATGTCATATTTTACTATATCTTCGTATAACTCTTTCGGCACTGCGCCAAGGATGAGAACAGGCGTTTTTATACCTGCTTTTTTAAGTTCAATTGCTTCTTCTATGCAAGCAACTCCGTAAAAATCAGCCCTGCCCTCAAACAGTTTCGCAAGCGGCACTGCCCCGTGACCGTAAGCATCCGCCTTTATAACACAAAGAAGCTTTACGTTTTCGGGCAGTTTTGCCCTTGTTACATTAAAATTATGCTCCGCCGCGTCAAGATCTATCGCGGCTTCTGTTCTGAAATACATTTCAAATTACCTCAATTGCCTTTTCAAGCGAAACAGTCTCAATGCTATTTTCCTTAAATGCAGCGTTTAGTTTTTTAACAAATTCTATTGCTTTCGGTCCGTCTCCGTGAACGCAAACGGAATGTGCCTCTATGTCTATGTCCTCACCTGTAAAGGCTTTCACCTTGCCAAACTTAGCCATTCTTATAACTCTTGAAACAGCTTCGTTTTCATCTTCTATCATAGCTCCGTCAAGTCCGCGCGCTCTCAGCGTGCCGTCTGCCTCATAGGCTCTGTCTGCAAAGACTTCACTTGCGTATCTCAGTCCAACGGCTTTTGCCGCTTTTATCATCTCTGAGCCTGAAAGCGCAAGCAGGATAAGATCCTTATCATAATCAAACACCGCTTTTACAATTGCGTCTGCAAGTGCTCTGTCTTTAGCGGCAGCGTTGTACATTGCTCCGTGCGCCTTTACGTGTTCAAGCTTTATGCCTTTTGCGTCTGAAATTGCACCAAGTGCACCGAGTTGGTAGAGCGTAATATCGTAAACTTCTTCAGGAGATAAATTCATTTTTGTTCTTCCGAAATTTTCTTTGTCAGGATATCCCGGATGTGCGCCTGCTCCCGTGGTTCCTGCCTTGCAAAGTTCAAGTGTTTTTGCCATCATCATAGCGTCACCTGCATGAAATCCGCAGGCAATATTAGCGCTGTTGATATGCGGAATTATTATTTCGTCCGCACCTGCGCCCTCGCCAAGGTCACAGTTAAGATTTATTTTATACAACATTATCACTCTTTCTCAGTATTTCAGGCTTGAATTTTTAACATCTGTTATAAACATATGTCCCGGCGAGTGTGTTATCGCAAGGGGAGGTTTTGCGTTCATTACCGCATTCTGTGGTGTTACTCCGCATGGCCAAAAAACAGGTATCTCGCCGTCTTTTATTGTGACTGCATCGCCGTAATCAGGATGCGATATATCTTTAATTCCTATGAGTTCCGGATTTCCTATATGAATAGGCGCTCCGTGTACCCTCGGCATAGCCGCTGTAACATTAACGGCTTTTATAACAAGTTCATATGGTATCGGGCGCATGGAAACAACCATGTTTCCTCCGAATATACCTGCTTTCTGAAGTTCAATATTTGTGTTGAACATAGGCACATTTTTGCCTTCTTCAATATGCCGAACGGGTATGCCTGCCTCAAGAAGCTCTGCTTCAAATGAAAATGAGCATCCGATGAGGAAATATATGAAATCATCCTGCCAAATGTCTGAAATGTCTGTTTTTTCTTCTGTAAGCACACCGTCTTTCCATATCCTGTATTTAGGAAAATCGGTTGCAACATCGGCGTTGTCCGCCATAGTCTTTATAAGCCTTGAACCTGCGTCTCCCACTTCAAGAATGGGGCAGGGAAGAGGATTTCTTGTGCAGAACAGCAGAAAGTCAAACGCAAGTTCCTTTGGAAGAATACAAAGATTTGCCTGTGCGTAGCCTGCACACATACCACTTGTCTGTCCTGTTATTTTCTGTTCCTTTATGAGTTTTCTGACTTCACAGGGGCTCATTGATGAATAGTCCATATTTTCACCTTTTAAAGATTTTCAATATAGTTTTTGAGTGTGCCTAATTTTTCGCTTTCTTCTCTTGCCGCTTTTTCTGCCTCTGAGACGGAAACGCATCTGAATTTTACAATGCAGCCGGGCATGGCCTGAGCCAGCAGAGGCATGTCTGCAGAAATAACTGTGGCTATTTTGGCGTAGCCGCCGGTTGTTTGTCTGTCTGCAGCAAGTATTATAGGCTGGCCGCTCTCTGGCACCTGAACACTGCCCGGAGCAATTCCGTCTGATATGATATCCATACCCTTTTCACCTTTTAGCGCAGGACCGCTGAGGCGTATACCCATTCTGTCCGCCTGGGCGGATACTCGATAATCCTCTGAGAAAAAGGTGTTTAAATCTTCTTTTGTAAACATGAAATCCTGCGGCCCCGGTACTGCTCTCAGAACTATGTCGTTGCTGAATTCAAATTCTTCTGTCTGCCGCTTTTCAATATTGCTGAGTTTGTTATGCGGTAATATACCGATGTCGTCACCCGTCTGAAGATTCCGCCCGCAAAAGCCGCCGGCTTTTGCTTTCAGGTCGGTCGAGCGGCTCGAAAAGAATTCGGGCACATCAATTCCGCCGCTTACGGCAAGATAGGCTCTGACGCCTTTTTTTATTTTTTCGCATATCAGAACATCGCCCGCCGA
>URIN01000101.1 GCA_900547915.1 uncultured Clostridium sp.
CTACACAAGGCTATTCGTCGGCAGCGTCAGATGTGTATAAGAGACAGGAAACTTTTTTGTGTGTTTGCAGGCATATGAATTTTACTTACGCCGCTGAGGAACTTCACATTACACAGCCGGCAGTGTCACAGCATATTCGTTTTTTAGAAGATTATTATTCGGCAAAACTTTTTGAGCGTGATGGGAAAAAGATAAAACTTACCCCATCGGGAGAAGTTTTGCTCAAAGCAATGACAGTTATTAGAAATGATGAATCTGCAATAAAAGAAAACATAATAAATTCTGATCAGCGCAAAAAGGTGCTTCGTCTTGGTGTTACGCTTACAATAGGGGAGTACGTTATTGCAAAGCCCATTGCTGAATATATCAAAAATCACACGCAGACGGATATAGTTATCAAGTTTGCTAACACTGCACAGCTTTCTTCTCTCATACTTGACGGTGAACTCGATATAGCGCTTGTTGAGGGGAATTTTGATACTGCGGCGTTTGATACGTGTGTTTATAAAACTGAGAAATATATACCTGTATGTTCCGTGAAACATCGTTTTGCTAAACCGGTCAGATGCCTTTCGGATCTTTTATCAGAACGACTTATAGTAAGGGAAAGAGGTTCAGGCACAAGGGATATACTTGAAAAAAATCTTGAACTGCGCAATATCAGAATATCTGATTTTTCGGGGTATGCAGAGGCAGATAATATCCATTTAATAGTCAGCCTGGTTAAGAATGACTGCGGTATATCTTTTTTGTATAAAGCTGCCGTATGTGATGAAATAGAAAAGGGAACACTAAGCGAAATAAAGCTTAGTGATTTCAATATAGAGCATGATTTTACTTTTTTGTGGAACAGGGGCAGCGTCTTTTCTCATGAATATAATGAAATATGCGAAGAGCTCAAAAATGCAAATTAATGTGCACAGAAAAACAATTAAAGCGCCGGACATTGCTATCCGGCGCTTTTTTATATTATCAGTATTCCTCAGCGTCTTTCTTTGTTTTGTGAACTGTGTCGTATGGGTGCTGAGGCGGAGCGTATATTGAATAAAGCTTAAGCGGCGTGTTACCTGTGTTTATAATATTGTGCCAGTAACCGGCGGGTATCACAACGCCGCTGTTTGCGTCTGCCGCCCTGCATAACTCTGGTTCGTTTTCACATTTGCCCATAACCACTTTCGCTGTTCCTTGCTGAATTTTTATAAACTGATCAACATCGGTGTGAATCTCTTTTCCGATATCGCATCCGCACGGAATACTCATTAGTGTTATCTGTAAATGTTCACCCGTCCATAAAGCTGTTCTGAAATAATTGTTGTTTTTTGAACAGCAGTTTATATTGAAAACCAAAGGTTCTTTTTCAAAATGCTTTTTACATATGCATTTTTTACCTTTTTTCACCTTATCACCTCCGAATCGGGCTTCATACCATTATATGAATAAAAATGCCGATCCGTTAAATGTTAGGTGGAGTTTCGGTATCAGTTCTGATTATATGCTTTTAGTGCAGCGGTTTCAAGATTTGCAAAATCGTTGCTGTCAGGGTGGCTTGCGGCAGCATCAAAATTTGCTATAAGGATATGTTTTTGAGCTGTTTCTTCCATAGACTCATATCTGTTTCTTACTGAAACAGGCATTTTTCCCTGGCACATAAATTCGCCTGATATTTTGCAGCTTGAGGGAATGTTTTCTTTAACTGATGAAAGAATTTTGTCAAAATATTCATTTGAGCCTCCGAAGCCGGCGGTGCCGAATAAAAATATTTTTTTGCTGTCACAAGACTGAAGAAATTTTTTAAAATCAACGTCGCATGTGCCTTTGTCTGTCCAAAAACCTGCAAATATAATATCAGCATTAAGAGCTTCTTCTGAAACTTCTCCGAAATAAAGGCAATCATTGTCCGGAAAAACGCTTTTCAAGTGCTCAGCAAGAGATTTTGTGTTTCCTGTTTTACTGCTGTAAACTATTGAATATTTCATATAATCCGCTTCCTTTCTTTTATGCGGGTTTAGTGGAATGACATTCGTGAAGCGTGATTCCTTATCTGCCATTCAAAACTGATTATATCATAAAGCAAAGCTTTTATCAATTTGTTGCGTGGCGGAAAACTTTTCATTAACATCCAAAAACAAGTTGGTTTAATCGTTAAAAAAGCCCCGCAGTATTTTCTGCGGGGCTTGGTTCTTTATGCAGTTACCGTTTCTTGAGACATCTCTTTTGCACGGATATCGTTATACAGTTCTTTGATCTCATCAAAGTGTGTATAATTTTCTGCCTGTCTCAGCAGGTTGCGCGCGTCAAGATACGGTTTTGCGGAACGGTTGTAATTTGTGCGTTGATTCTGCTCGTCACGTATCTTCTTGTTGAGCTCTCTGAAATCACCTTTAAGAACTTTGATCTCTGCTTTGATATTTTTGATCTCGTCCTTATCTTTTCTTTCCTGAGCTTCGTAAAGGCGCTTGTAAAGATTATCTTCTTTCTTATCATACTGTTCTTCTGTTTCAAACAGTGAATTGAGTTTTGAATCGTCAGGAACAGTAATATTGCCGTTGCTGAAGTATTTTTCTTCGTATTTTCTTGCTGTAAGTCTTGTCCTTGCAAAATGGATAGAATACTGGCGGAATTCTTTTTCTTCTTCAGTCTTTTTAGGAAGTTTCTTTGCGTCTTTAAGCTTGCTCCTAAGCTCGCTTTTGCTGTGATTTGCAAGTCCGTCAAGTCCTTCGTCATAGATCTTCTGTGCGTGTTCTATCTGAAGTTTGCCGAGTTCGCTTTCAAATCTTGTCATTTCCTTAAGAACGAAGGGCGCAAGTTTGATTTCCTGATTATGCTGAAGTGCCGCTCTTCTTTCTTCCTTAGCCTTTTTAACAGCTTCTTTAATCTGTTCTTTAGTGCCTTCGGTTGCTTTTGCGGCTTTTATGCCGTCTTTGCTAACTTTTACAGGCTCTTCGTTTATAAGCTTTTTAGCTTCTTCAACCATGTCTACAACTTCAACCAAGTTGTCATCGCTGAGGGTATTATTGCCGAAGTCCTCAAAGAATGCTCGTATTTTAAGAACTCGAACCATGCCCTGCTGTTTAAGTTCTGTCAGGTCGTAGAAGAAGTATGGCAAAACGTTGATGAAAGCTCCGACAATAGAGGCAAGTATGAGAACGCCGCATATGGTCTGAAGTACATCGCCGTCATAAAGAGAGAAGTAAGAGATACTTGAAGTGTCTGCCTGGGCAATTACGTCTTTTACAACAGAGCCGTTTCTAAGCACCTTGTTCATTACTTCTGGGTTGTTCATAACCTGTTCAGCAGTTTCAATATTGATGCCGAACTTGTCATAAAGAAGGTTTACAATACCACTGCTGGCAACTGTAACAAGTCCGCCTATAGCAGTGATTGTTGAGAACATACCGTCAATTCTTTCACCGCTTACATATTGCTGATAATCTCTGATATCAGCGTTTACTGACGGCGTAAGAATCTGCATAAACGCATTCATAAGGTTGTTCATCCAGTAGCAAACAACAAGCAGGATAAGAGGCATCCATGTGTGAAGAGCGCTTGTGCTCTCACCGGTCATATCAATTGTTTTTACAACGGGGAACATGAGAGCAATGAACACGATGTTCATAACATTCGTGCTGATGAGCACGAATCTCTTGCCCCATTTTCTGATAGCGAACGGAGCAAGCAGCATACCTACAAGTCCGGCGTTCTGGCAGATAAGAGTAATGATAGAATATGTGGTACCATTGCAGATGCCGCCGTAGTTGTACAGCCAACCCAAAACAACTGTCATTGATGACTCAAGGAATCCAAGCCATGTTGCCATTGCAATAACCCAGAAATACTTGTTGCGCAATACCTCGCGCAGAGAGTCCATAAATTTGATCTGGATAACGTGGGTCTTTGCCTGCACAATTTTTTCCTTTGTATTGACATAAACAACAATGCTGAGCATAACTGAAAGTATGGCAAGAGGAGGATAAATGTATCTGTAAAGCCTGATGTCATACATATTGTTGTTTGTAAACAGCTGTGCAAAAATTGGCATAGCAAGATTCAGAATAGAAGGTGCAAGCGAGTAGATAACGCCTTTAATAGTTGAAACGTCTGCCCTTTCCTGAGTGTTCGGTGAAAGAACGTGAATGAGGTTATCATACGCTTCTGAGAAGAAATAGTAGAAGAAATTCTGAATGAAGTTGAATATCAGAATGATTGCGCATGTTACGACATAAGCTCTGTCTTTTCCAAAGAATGTGCCCTCCCCGAAAAGTGCGCCGAACTGATTGTACGGGAACCATACAAAAAGTATTGTAACAATTGCACTGGGAATACCCATCTTAACTATGTAAGGCCTGTATTTACCTTCTTTGCTTCTTGTATTGTCTATTATATTCGCCCTTATACCGGAAAGGGGAATGTTTACAATAACAGAAATGAAATACATTATATACATATCGATCGGTTCAACGCCGAGTGTGTTTCCGATCAATACGTTCGTTGCGGAAAGAATCATATTCGTTGCCATAACAGCAAGGAATTTTACACCTATACCTCCGCCGGCGTAGGATAAAACTTCTTTGAAAGGCATATAATGCCCTTTTGGCGGCTCGTTCCAGTACATTTTAACGTCTCTTACGAGGCCACTGATTTTTGTGCCCAGGTTTGCCAAACCTTCTACCCCCTAAAATTAAGGCGTTTGCGCCCTTTTTTATTCTTCATTTCCCTTTATCCACTCAGTTGAAAATGAAGCGAATTTTATTTCCCTGCATTCATTGTCCGGCTCGAACAAAACGCCTATTTTTCCGTTTTGCATCTGTGCCGCGGCACTGTATACAAAGTCACCGTCTTTGATTTGCCTTGACCAGGCAAATGTCTCACCGTCATCCTCGGATAAACGCACCGTTCCGTTTCTGCGCTTTTGCCTGTCAGCCGGATTGATGAAAACAACCATCGGTTTTTCTGTGCCTTCAAGTTTGATAACACTCATCTGGCATATTGGCTGTGGCAGATTTTCGTCTAGCCTGTAATCGTACCAGCTTTCGCCGCCGTTGTCACTGTATGCAACAGCTGTGCTGCGGCTTTTGCCGTGGTTGCGCATAAAGTATTTAAGTTTGCCGCCCTCTTGCTCAATCAGCTGAGATTCGGTCAGCATATCATGTGATTTTATCGTCATGCAGTTCGCACGTTTGCCGTCTATCATTCTTGTGTTGTTTGGCGTTTCTCCCATTTTCCAGGTCTCGCCGCCGTCATCACTGTAAATTACTGTGCAGGAAAGCCTTAAAGGAAAAGTTCTTGTGCCGAAATAAACGGGCATGACAATGCGTCCGGCATATTTGCCGCTCTTGATTTCTATTCCACAGCCCGGTCCTGGGCCAATGAAACTCATGTATTCTTTTTTTACCATTTTGTTGAGAGAACGGGGAGCAGACCATGTCTTTCCGTTGTCATTACTGTAGGTCATCATAAGATATGATGTGCTTTCTTCTTTAAAGCGCCCTCCGGTGAATATGTTGCAGACGGTTTTTCCGTCCTTAATTACATCACCGTTATCATTGACTGTGTAAGGCGTTTCCGAACCGTTTCTTTTATAAAGCCAGTTGTTTTTAAGAATATATTTAGAAAACCTGCCGCTTATGTATTTGTTGCCGTCTTCGTCTTCACCGCGGCTTACTTTGCTGTTTCTAATGCCTACTCCTGCGGGAGTGTGTGAATATAAAAGAATTACTCTGCCGCTTTTTTTACTGTAAACCATAACAGGATCAATTGCAGCAGATGATCTCATCTGTTTTTTACCGTGCTCTTTTACGGCTATAATAGTATCTTCCCAGGTTTCGCCGCAGTCAAAGCTCCTGCGGATAACCTTGTCTATTCTGTTTGGGTTGTCCATTCCGGAACAGTAGCGCGCGTCTGCGCAGGCGATAAGTACACCGTCCTTTGCTGTGATAAGAGAAGGTATTCTGTAATAATCGGACGGTCCTTTTGTTTGCGGGCCGAATACGGTTTTAAATTCCACTGCGCACCACTCCTTCTTGTTTTTAAACACACTGGTGATATTATATCAAAGGAAACTTATTATATCAAGAGTAAATACTGTCTCTTATACACATCTGACGCTGCCGACGAATAGCCTTGTGTAG
>URIN01000102.1 GCA_900547915.1 uncultured Clostridium sp.
AATATATTGTTCACAAAACTGAAGACAGCGCAACTATTACCGGCATTGTTACAACTGAGAGTATACTTGTCTGCGCGGCTATTTCGGAACCGAGGCCCGCATCATTATCATATTTTGCGGCGTACATAGCTGTATTCGTTGCAGTTGGCGCGGAAGCAGAAATCGCCATAGCTGTAAGCAAATCTCCTGAAACTCCGCAGAGTTTGAAAAGCAACGTCATAATAATCGGAATAAATATTAGTCTCAAAAAAGATACAAAGAATATCTCTTTTTTTATAAAAACATTTTTAAAATTAGCATTAGCCAGAAATGTGCCGAAAATTATCATTGCAAGCGGTGAATTTATACCGCCTGCAAGTTCCATGGGATAATCAATTATGTGCGGCAGTTTTACTCTTAACAAAAAAAGCGGTATGCCGATTATTACCGAGATAGTTCCCGGGTTTAAAATTATTTTTTTAGCATTAATTTTTGCTTTTTTGCCGCTGATAACAAAGATACCATAAGTGAAGGCGAAAATGTTAAACACGCCTATATAAACAGAACAATAGAATACGCCCTCATCGCCTATTACATTCTGCGCAAGCGGCAGGGCAAGAAAAGCGGCGTTTGAAAAGACGGTACCGTACTGGAGCAAACCTCTTTCTAGCACACTTTTACGCTTTCTGAACGCCAGTGCTGATACTCCCATACCAAACAGATGAGTGGCTGCAGCGCAGGCAAAAGCAATAAATAATCCTGTAACATGTTGTGCCGAATACTCAATACTCAAAAAGCTGTGAACGACAGCTATAGGAAGAATAATATTGAAAAGAAGATTAATTACACGCTTTGCATCATCACGTGTAAACACGCCGAATTTATCAGCTGCAAAGCCGATACCGGCTATTATATAAAGCATTAAAACCTGTATTGCAATCGTTTTTAGGTTTTCAAAAAACAAAACTAAACCTTCTTTTTAAATGAAATATCAAAAGCCACGGCGAAAGCAAAAAGTCCCGTAAACAAGAACGCCGGAGAAGAGTATTCCGGCACAGGCATACTGATACCGGCAATAAGTGACACAATACGAGGTAAAACGAGCACAACGCAAAGCGCACCATATGTATAACCAAAAAAGACAAGAGTGCCCATTCGGCTGAATGTTTTTTCACTCTGCGCCGCAAAAAGAAAGAAAAATAAAAGCCCGAAAACAAGGCAGAAATTTTTGAGGGCAGAATCCACATCATAAAGCGCATCGCCGTATTCAGTAAGACTTACAAGCACATTGCAGAACACCCACAAAAATGGAGCAAAGCAAAGAATTTTAAGCCTGCCGAATTCAAATCTGCTTGTACGTGAACTCTGGCTGAGTATTGCAAAATATGCACAGCAGATCAGTGCGGACACAACACACAAAATCATGGGAATAATACGGTTAACGGCTATGAAAGCTGTTTTTGAAATATAGTTGTAACAGCTGACACACTGAAAAATGAAATCGTAAAACATTCCTGCTGTACACAGAAGCGACATAAAAAACATTCCTTTGCCCTCAACAAAATCAAACTCAGAAGTTTTTTTATTGAAGAAAGCAAAAGACGTTACCGCAAAAAGCAGCACGGAAACAACGATATTTATATATAAATCAGTTATAAGATTCTTTGCGTCACTGAGAACATAGCCCGTAGACAAATCCGTATAATAAAAAAGCTGTATACATCTTATAACAACGGCGCCGACTGTGGTGAGTGCGGCGCACGCCGTTAAAAGTTTACTTTTGAAATTCGTTTTTTTCACTTTCTTTTACTGATAGGGGTATAATCTCTTCTCTGTGAAACGCTCTTATAAGCAGGTCTGATGATACGTTTGCTTGAAGTGAGCTCCTCAAGACGGTGAGCACACCAGCCAACTATTCTTGAACCGGCAAAAAGCGGTGTGAACAGATCCTCCGGTATTCCGAGCACTTTATAGCAAAGTCCGGAATAAAGGTCTACATTTGCACAGATCTCTTTTTCTTCTCCCTTTAACTCATGAAGCAGTTCAGGTGTAACTTTCTCTACATTCTCAAGGGTCTTGAACTCTTTTTCAAAACCTGCCTGATATGCAAGCTCCCTTGCGCTGTTTTTAAGTATAACGGCACGCGGGTCAGAAACGGTATAAACAGCGTGACCCATACCGTAGATAAGTCCGAGACCGTCACCCGCCTCTTTATTGAGAATCTTTACAAGATAATCCTTTACCTGTGCCTCATCAGTTGAGTCAGGCACGTTTTCCATTATCTCGTACATCATATTGGTAGTCTTGACATTGGCACCGCCGTGACGAGGGCCTTTAAGCGAACCTATACCTGCTGCAATTGCCGAATAAGTATCAGTACCGCTTGATGTAAGAACTCTTGTTGCAAATGTAGAGTTGTTACCGCCGCCGTGGTCAGCGTGAAGCATAAGTATGATATCAAGCAGTTTTGCCTCTTCATCAGTATACTGCTTATCACTTCTTGTCTGGCGAAGTATGTACTGAGCAGTTGAAAGACCTCTTTTTATCGGGTGAAGGAACATAGTTTTGCCGTAAAACGCTCTTCTCTTAACCTGATAAGCAACAGTTAAAATAGTTGGGAACTGAGCTATCAGCTGCAAGCTCTGGCGCAGTACGTTCTGAACTGAGATATCATCCGGATTTTCATCATAAGAATAGAGACCCAAAATACAGCGGGCAAGTTTATTCATAATATCCTTTGACGGGTTTTTAATCATCATATCCTCAATGAAATCATCGGGCAGGAAACGGCATACATCGATAACCTCATAAAGAGAATTGAGCTGTGAAGGGGTTGGGAGTTCGCCGAAAAGCAAAAGCCAAACAACCTCTTCGAAGCCGAAACGGTTTTCGGCAACACAATTTTCAACTATATCATTAATATCATAGCCACGGTATGAAAGTTTACCTTCTTTTGCAACTTTCTCACCGTCAAGGATATAGTAACCCTCAACAGAGCATATTCTTGTAAGACCGGCCATAACGCCTGTGCCGTCTTCATTTCTAAGACCGCGTTTAACATGATATCTTTCAAAATCACTTTGACGGATAGAGTTGTTTTTTTCAAGTTCGCCGCATAATTTGGAAATAGCATCCATAGAAATAGGTGAAATGTATTTTGATGACATTTTAATCACTCCTTAACCTTGCTGATGTCATAAAAAACCAAAGTCTATTATACAATAGAATAATATATAAAGTCAAGGAGGCGAAAAAATGAAGAAAGCCGTTATAATTTTTCTAATATTGTACGCACTTACGCTTGCCGTGCCCGCCGTATCGTGCATAAATCCGGCGGCGGACAGCAGCACAAGAGAACTTGTTACCCTTTTTAACGAAGAATAACAAATATTAATACCCGCTTGCGTTTTCGTTAACTTTTTTAAGTTTACAAGTGCTTTTTACCTCAAGGCGTACCGAGCCGAGCCGGTCTTTCCAGTTATCACTTAGCAAAGCGTAATCAGACGGCGAACGCGCCGCGAGGTTTTCTCCTATTCTCAGGCAATCACTACCGTAAAGCACGCAGGAATCAAATGCCGAACGGCATCTTTTTTCAAGTTCGCTCTGTGCCTGAGAAGATATATTTTGCAAGTCTTTTTTTGAAATCATACCCTCTGCTCCGTTTTCAAGTTCTTCCACGGACAATGTGGACGATATTTCTACCGAATAAATGACCGTACCGTTTTCAACGCGTGCATCTGTTTTGGTTTTAGAGTCAGAAATCTCCGCGCCTATTTTTCCGTAATCTTCGGATTCAAACTCGAAATAACCTTTATCCACTTTATCTGTTAACAGCAAAAAACCTAAAATTTGGGTTTCGGGAAGAACATTTGCAAGTTTTATATCATCATACACTGCTATCCCCGTAACCTCAGCGCTGTCACTGCCGGCAGAAACTACGGGCAGGTAAATATCAGAAGTTTTATCTTTATAAAGATTTAGCATTTCATTAACTGATACATATGCGGCAAAGCCTCCCGCCTCACCGTTATACAGAAGTTCTGCCACTGCCTGAGCAGGCACAAGTGCCCCTCCTATTTTGCTTGAGAGAGTTTCACTTGCCTTGCCAGAGGCAATGCACACGGCAACATCGGGGCGCGAATCAGAATCCCTCAGCAGATAGTCAAAGCACAGATTCAAATTATCATTGGCAAGCTCATTTCCGATAACAAGAATTTGGTTTTGACCGAAAAACAGCTTTTTAGACAGGCTTTCCGAAGTACGCTGCACTGCCGCTGAAATATTTTTTCCGTTACCCTGAACGGTTTTTGTTATATTTCCTGAGAGAGCGTCTGCACCGCTTCCCTCTTTTGAAAGATTGAGACTTTGAACAGTTACACCTATCTCGCCGTTTTCGTAATCAATTCCCATGCCTTCAACAACACTTAAATCCTTGAGATTTTCATTGCCTGCGCAGCCAGAAAAAACAGCGGCGATAAGAATTACGCAAACTGCAGCTTTAATTATTTCTTTTATCTTCAATACCATTCTTCTTTCTTGAGAAAATCAGATATAAAAGCGGCAGCACAAACGCAAACACCGCAAAAGCGGGATAAAGCACAAGTTCCTGCCGTTTTTCAAACGAAGTGCCGTAAAGCATAAAAATACTTATTCCGAACATAGCTGCCGCACACGCAATATATCTGACGTTTTTTCTTCGAATCGGGAACGACTCACCTGCGCAGTAAATAAAAAGAGTTACTTTTAAAAACGCGGCAAATATCCACAGTGCGGTAAATATAACTTCAAGACGTTCACCTGTACCGAGCTTTGAAAGCTGAGACACCTGAAAAAGCGGATAAGCCGAAAGGGATGCCGTATCACCGAGAACGCCTACGGTAAATCCAATAAGCAGCATCATTGCAAAATATGCCGCAGTCATTGAAAAATAATACGGTTTTACAGCTTTGCCGTTAACCTTAGGAGCAAGCGCAATAAAAAGGACAAGCTCATTTGTGCTGCAAACTGAAAAAAGAATATTCATAATGATATTTTCGCCTGAATTCTGCGTTACTGGAAACAGGTTAAGATATGAAAAGTCTCCTGAACCCTCGGCTATAACCCCCACTATTCCTAATATCGTGAGAACAAACACCATTGATCCGAAACGTGAAATTGCCTCAACACCGAGAGAAGCCGCATATGCGCAGGCAGCTATCATAAGACCGGCAAGCACGGCTATTTTAGTGCTTTGATTAAGCTCCGTTGAAGAAAACACGGCAAATTTTGCAATATTTACAGCTCCCGAAAAAATAAAATACAAACCGTAAAGCACACTTAGTATTTTATTATCCATAACACTTTTGCCCTTTACCGATGAAATGACTGCCGGCAAAGAAATAAGTGCCGTAACAACGAGAGCCGCCAAAGTGCTGTAAACAAGATCTAGCGAATAACGGCTTTTAAGTGCCGAACTGCTTACTGTAAAACCTATTATAAAACGGCTTACAAAAAGCAGAAAAAACAGATTTACGGGAGCTATCATATTTCTTTTATATTTAATCATCGTCTATATCAGCACCCCTTAAATTCTGAATCCTAACATTGCGTTTAATAAGCTTTTTCCAATCCGCACGATAAAAAACATCAACAGCACTCTTTTTGCTGAGCGGAGAAATAGGTGAAGAATACGGCACACCGTAAGGATTTAGCGAAGTGATGTTGACGCAAAGCGTGCAAACGCCCAGTATAACACCGTAAATACCTGTAAAACCGCCCAGAAGTATAAAGATTATTCTTAAAACAGAAATGCTTTCATAAAGCGGATAAATAACATAAGAAGCGATAGCCGTAACAGCGACTACTACAAGCATAGGCGCTCCCACCAGTCCTGCGTTTACAACTGCATCTCCTATTACAAGCGCACCTATTATAGAAACTGCATGCCCTATTGCTTTTGGCAGGCGCAATCCGGCTTCTCTCATTATCTCATAAAGAATAAGCACCATAACTGCCTCCTGCATAAGAGAAAAAGGCGTTGACGCCTCAGCTGCGGCAACGGTATACATTAGTGACGGCGGAAGAAGCTCCTGATGATATGTGCCTACTGCAACATAAAATCCGGGCAATATAACAGATATAACGAA
>URIN01000103.1:0-5000 GCA_900547915.1 uncultured Clostridium sp.
CTTAAGCTTTTCCTTTCCCACCTGCATAGCAGGTGGTTGCCTTTGTTTCACACAAAGCAAAACAAAACTCCTGTCTTTTCAGACAGGAGTTTTTTATTTAAGTACTATATTCAATCCACAAATTCCTTTGTGTTACTTCTTCCAACAAGATAATCAAGCGACACATTATAGTATTCTGCTATCTTTATAAGCATATCCACTGGCACGTTTATCCTGCCGTTTTCATAATCGGAATAAGTGCTTTGATCTACAGAAAGATAGCCGGCAAGGTCTTTTTGTTTCAAGTCATTATCTTCCCTAAGATCTCTAATCCTTTCAAACATTTTATCACCCGAACAAATTATATAATATGGGTAATTCCCATATTGACAATTATGGGTGACGCCCATATAATATAATTATGTTAAGTGTTTTTAAAATAATGCAGACACAGTTAAACTTTTTTACGTCTTAATAATCAAAAGCAATAAATATAAACCGCATTTACCTTTATATATTTAGATTTGAAAATGTCTAAATATATAATGCTCATTGTTATTCAGAGGTATCAGTTATGAAAAACCAAACGCTGAACAACACGCTTTATATGATAAAAAACTGGGCGGCATGGGACAGACGCAGTATTTTCTATTTTATTGTCAGAATACCTGCGCTTGTGCTCAATCCGATTATTACGGCGTATATACCAAAAGCAATGATAGACTGTATAAACGAACAGGTGTCAATAGGCACGCTTGCCGCAACAGTGGCGGGGCTGAGCGCGCTTGTTGCCATAACGACATGGCTGGCGCCCTTTATGCAGGAGCTGTTGTTAGGCAGCGCGCGTATTATAAGGATGCGATATGCCGTTCTTGCGTTTGATAAAAACCTGAACGCCGATTATGTGCAGATAGAAAGCCTTAAAGGGCGGGAAACGAACCAGCGTGCAGGTGATTTTTACAGAAGCTATTATTCGGGCAGCGCAGATTTTCTTGATACGCTCAATATGATTTTTGTTTCTCTTATAGGAATAATAACTTCCGCCGCACTCGTATATAAAATAGATTTCTATATAATAGTACTAATTCTTGCCACCTGCGCAGTGGAAGCCGTTGTGCTTCATTTAATTAATAAAGCAGGGCTTAAAACACGTGACAAAGAAAGCAATATCATAACAAAATTTAACTACTTTTATAAACAGAGCAAAAACACAGATGCAGGTAAAGATATAAGAATATATTCACTTGGAGACAGATTTGTAGCCATTATGGCACGGCTTGTTTACGAAACAGAAAAACTCGTTAGCATTTACACAAAAATGAAATTATCAGTCAGCGGTGTACGTGCGTTTATGAACCTTCTGCGTGAGCTTGCGGCATATGCCTATCTTACATATCTTGCCGCAACAGGGCGGCTTTCCATTTCGGACTTTATATTCTATTTCGGCATAATAACGGGATTTTCTTCTTGGATAGTAAACCTCGTTTACGCATTGTCAAATCTTGAAAGCTGCTGCGATGAATGTCAGAGATTCAGGGAATATGTTGAGATTTCCGATAACGGCAATCAAAGTCCGGAAAAGACCGCTCCTGAAAATGTTGAGGAAATAGAATTTAAAAACATCTCTTTTACATACCCAGAATCGGATGAGCCAGTATTAAAAAACATATCATTTAAAATCACAGCGGGCGAAAATATAGCCGTTGTTGGTGAAAACGGCGCGGGTAAAACGACCCTCATAAAACTGCTGTGCGGTCTTTATAAAACCAACAGCGGTGAGATCTTTATAAACGGCACAAAAGCGTCTGACTTCGGACGTGACGAATATTTCAGTTTATTTTCACCCATCTTTCAGGACTATTCATTTTTGCCGCTGACTGTTGCTCAAAACATCGCCGCAAGTAACAACTTTGACCCCGAAAAAGTTATTTCAGCTCTCAAATCCGCAGGAATTTATGATAAGATAAATTCCCTGCCGGACGGTATCAACACAAAAATGATAAAAGAAGTAAACAAAGACGCCCAGGATTTTTCAGGCGGAGAAAAGCAAAAACTTCTGCTTGCAAAGGCAGTATTCAAAAATGCTCCCGTGCTGATACTCGATGAGCCCACTGCCGCTCTAGATCCGATTGCAGAAAACGAGCTCTACCTGAAATACAACGAACTTACAAAGGGGAAAATATCGTTTTTCATTTCCCACAGGCTCTCCTCCACCCGCTTTTGCGACAGGATATTCTTTATCTCTGACGGAAAGATTGCAGAAAGCGGAACACACGAGGAGCTGATGGCAGCCAAAGGAAAATATTACAGAATGTACCGGCTTCAGAGCTACTATTACAGAGAGCAGGGGGTGCGTTATGAATAATCTGAAAATTGCGATAAGATCGCTCAGAGAAATGCACCGTCTTGAAAAGAGACTTTTACCTTGCACGGCAGCTAACGCTGTTACAGGAGCGTTTCTGCCCTTCGTAAACATAATTTTTTCATCAAAAATAATAGACGCTCTTGAAAACAGCGCTCCGATTAAGACACTCATATTCCTTATAGCCTCAGCCGTACTGCTTAATTTTGTTCTCGCAATAACAAGCAATTTCACAAACAACATATACTACTCATACCGCTGGCAGATGTATAATAAAGAAAAACAAGCCGTTGCAGACAAACTGTTTACACTTGATTATGAAACACTTGAAAGCAGCAACTTCAAAGAACTTCTGCACAAACACACTGAAGCGCAGGACAGAGTTTTTTCTGCATTTACACAGTTTGCGTGGATGACTAAAGATTTTATTACCGGCCTGATTATGCTCATAATATCCGTTGTAACGCTGATTCCGCTGTTTAAGATAGGATTTACAAAAACGGGAGACAGCTTTTTTGAGCGACCGATTTTTCTTATTATAATAATAGTTTGTGTTGCGCTTATGGCTGTTGTAATTCTGCTGATTTCCACAAAAATGAATAAAATGTGGTTTGAAGCAAATGACGAATATTCGAAATTAGACAGATTTTTCATGTACTTTCTCAAAATGTTTGAGAATTACAGCACAGGCAAGGAAATACGACTATATAAAGAGCAGAGTATGATAAAACATTCAGCAACAGACACTCTTCTCACTGACGGAGAAAAACTCCTCAGAAAAACATCTGCACGCTCAGCCGCCACAAGCTCCACTATCGCCCTGCTCGGCGCTGTGCTCGGATTCGGAATATATCTATTCATAGGTGTAAAAGGATTGTTCGGGTTGCTGTCAACAGCCTCGCTCGTTCTTTACTGCGGCACTTTTATGCAGGTGATTGCAGCAGTAATTAAAATTGCAACCACTTTCGGAAAAACCGCAGAGATGTGCCCACTTGCACAGTACTATTTTGATATAACGGGCACGCAGAGCAAAATGAAATACGGAAATTCCGATTTAAACGATAACAAATATGATATAGAATTTAAAAATGTTTCTTTCAAATACCCCGGAAGCGAAACATATGCATTAAGGAATATAAATTTAAAAATAAACAGCGGCGAAAAACTCGCTGTTGTAGGAAGAAACGGCAGCGGAAAGACCACATTTATAAAACTGATGTGCCGCCTTTACGATGTTACAGATGGAGAGATACTTATAAACGGTAAAAACATCAGCCAATACAGCCGTGAAAGTCTTATGAAACTTTATTCTGTTGTATTTCAGGACTTCAGTTTGTTCTCACTCACCGTTGCAGAAAACGTTGCTGTGAGCGACACTCCTGATGCTGAACGTCTATACGCCTGCCTTAAAGAAGCAGATATTCTGCCCCGCATCATGAAAATGGAAAAGCGTGAAAACACCGTTATTTACAAGGATACGGATAAAAACGGAGTTGAGATATCAGGCGGCGAAGCGCAGAAACTTGCTCTTGCAAGAGCACTTTATAAAAATGCGCCAATCGTTGTACTTGATGAACCTACTGCCGCTCTTGATCCTATTGCGGAAAATGAAATATACAAAAAATTCAATTCGTTTGTGAGCGGCAAAACAGCAATCTATATTTCTCACCGCCTTTCCAGCTGTGTGTTCTGCAACAGAATAGCTGTATTTGATAACTCCCACCTTGTTCAAACAGGCACACATGAAGAACTGCTTAATGAAGACGGCAAATACTCTGAGCTATGGAACGCACAGGCGGAATATTACTTAAATTAATACGATATAGACAAAATCCCCCGTATAGTTTATAATTAAATTGCATGTTGCGGGGGATTTTTCATATACGCATATTTTAAAGCGTTTAAAACAAGCAACTAACACCGTATATTCTGTTTAAGAAAGGCTGTGTATCTATGAATAAGAACAAGAAAATCGCTGTAATAGTTATTTCAATCATCGTAGTAATTGCAGTTGCGGCGGCAGGTGTGTACGCATATCTTCGTCATCAGCAGGTAGAACAATATAATGCCGTAATGACTGAAGTGGAAATGATAAATGACATCACCGGTCAGGAATATACCGGAAACATTGATAAAGAAGAGTTGAACGCCTTGCTTGAAAGACGTGTAGCAAGCGGAAAATACGGGCAGGTTGAAGATGCTTTTAAAAATTATATGACTGATTTATACGCAATAGTTTATGATACGACTGACACAGCAAAGAGCTGTTCGGCAAAGTCTTTTCTAACATCTGATAATATAGAAAAGGATGGTCCGGCATTTGAAACATCAAAATCAACAGCGGATTCCGTCATTGCAAAACTTCAAGAAGAAAAAGAGGCATACACAAGTATGGTAAATGCAGACGCTGTAAATTCTTATGCCGAAAGGTCAAAACTTGAAGGAAAATATCTTGAATTATATAACAAAATACTGAGTAACCATACAGCAGCAGACACAAGTGAAAACAATAAGTTTATAGCTTCTATTGATTCAGCAACAGCAAAGCTGACAGCTTCAAAGGATGCAATGAATTTTCTTGCAGAACATAAAGATGAGTGGAGCCTTAAAGACGGCAAACTAACTTTCATCAATGAAAACCTTTACAGTGAGTACTCAG
>URIN01000104.1 GCA_900547915.1 uncultured Clostridium sp.
AAAAACAATGAATTTTACGGCGCGATAGATCTTAAAGATCTTATCATAGCTAGACAGGACGCCGACCTTGATGACATAATCCTTACATCATACCCTTATGTATACGCAGACGAACAGATAGATGACTGCGTAGAAAGATTAAAAGATTACTCAGAAGATTCCATTCCCGTTCTTGACAGCCGCAACAGACTTATCGGAGTTATAACTTCACAGGATATCGTTGAAATGGTTGACGAGGCTTTCGGTGAGGATTATGCAAAACTTGCCGGACTTTCTTCAGAAGAAGATATAAAAGAACCTTTAAAAACCAGCGTACGCAAAAGGCTTCCATGGCTGATAGTTTTGCTTGCGCTAGGAATGATAGTTTCAAGCGTTGTAGGGCTTTTTGAAAACATTGTGGCACAGCTTACAATTCTTGTTTGCTTCCAATCACTTGTGCTTGATATGGCAGGAAATGTTGGCACACAATCTCTTGCGGTTACAATAAGAGTGCTTACAAATGACAATTTGAAATTCAGCGAAAAGCTAGGACTCATTGCCAAAGAAACAAAAACAGGCTTCACAAACGGAATACTGCTCGGCATTGCCTCATTCATATTTATAGGACTATATATTTATCTGTTTAAAGATAATAATTTAACTTTTGCCTTTGCGGTTTCAGCTTGCATTGGGGTAGCCATGCTGATATCCATGGTGCTTTCAAGCATTACAGGAACATCAATTCCGCTGATATTTAAAAAGCTAAAAATCGACCCGGCGGTTGCCTCCGGTCCGCTTATCACAACGATAAATGACCTTGTTGCCGCCACCTCCTACTACGGACTTGCGTGGTTATTTTTACTTAAAATAATGCATTTTTAACAGCATAAAAAGACGGTGCGTATGCAGTACATACGCACCGTCTTTTTACTGAGTGCTTTCTTTAATTTTTTCACGGAATGTTTTGCCGTAATATTTTTTTAGCAGGCGCTGAGTCTGTCTCTCACAGACTCCGAGTTTGCGAGATAGTTCCTTAAGG
Organism: uncultured Clostridium sp.; assembly: GCA_900547915.1. Lineage (GTDB taxonomy): Bacteria > Bacillota > Clostridia > Oscillospirales > Acutalibacteraceae > Eubacterium_R. Next base: position 1,019 of record URIN01000104.1, read on the forward strand.
GTAAAGCCTTTATTATATAAAAACATATTTTCAATTATAAGAAAACGCATATCGTTTAGATTTTCGTCCTTAACGGGCGCTGAATATCCGTCCGGAGCATAAAGACGTGTAATGCGTGTGAGCAGGTTTATCATTAGACCTTCTGCGGCACTCTCCCACCCCGGCTTTTTGCCGTTAATTTCATTCAATATTTGAGAAGCACAATCGGTTTCAAACTGTTGATGATAATAAAAATGCGTATCAAGAAACAACTTTGCAAAGCTGTTTTGCTTTTGGGAATTTCTTTTTTGAATATAGATATAAATATCTTTAAGCGGATTGTTTTTATCACCTGCCTGAGAATGTTTTACGCCCGGTCCCGTAACAAAGAAATTGCCCTGGCGCATTTTATATTCGCCGAAATCAGTTAGCAGAGTTCCCTCCCCGCCCAAAATAAAATGAAGTTCATAACTGTTTTCAGAATGGCAATGCATTGGAATACTATCTTCAAGCACGCCGCCGGAACATTTAACAAGTGTAAATCGCACGCCGTTCCATTCAAAATCAAGCACATTATCACCGCCTTAATAAAATAAGAATAACATAAATGCGACAGATAATCAATAAAGATGTCGTATTTGTAAAGACGGTATATGATATAATTTTCTTGGTGATTAATATGAAAAATAAAAAACTAAAAAAGCTTTTCTGTTTGTCCCTTGCAGGAATAATAGCGGCGTCCTTTGCAGCGTGCACACCGCAGACTGCCGATGTAAGTGAAATTTTTGATACTGAAAATAAAATATCTTACTGCACAACATACAAGGAACTTTCAGAAAAACGAAAAAACAGCACGGACAGCTGGCGCCAGGGAATGGTGAGCGGCAACGGCAGACAGGGAGTTATTACAAGCGGCTCTCCGTACAGCGACACACTGATTTTTCAAAACATTCATTTTATTATGCCCAATCCAAATCCTCGCACCTGCCCTGACACCTCAGACGAGCTTGAGACTGTTAAACAGAGCATTGTAAAAGGTGAAGATATAGTAGACGATTCAAGCTATGACGATGTTTACTACTACCACCCGGGCGGTGAACTGAGGATAAAACAAGATGCAAAACGTGACAGCGACTATGTTCGCTACACGAATTACGAGACCGCTGAAGCAGGTGTAAAGTACACCGACAAAAACGGCACATGGGAAAGAACAACATTCACCTCCAAGGCGGATGATGTTACCGTTACAAAGATAGCCCAGTCCGACACGGGTTCAAAAGTAAATCTTACACTTTCGTTTGACGATATTTCCGTAATTGCAAATTACGAAAAAGGCAACGAAAAGGATATGCAGTATAAGAAGATAGTTTCTGACGGCTGTGAGTACATTGCGTTTATAGGACACTATCCCGAATACGAAAACAGCGAGCTTAAAAACGGCGGATACGCAACACTCACCTATGTTGTTGCTGAGGGCGGAACAAAGGAAGCCGTTGAGGGCAAAAAAGTTAAAGACGATCAGTATGTGGGCGAGTCAAACCCGCAGATACAGATAACGGATGCAGATAATGTATATCTCATAACGGTTTCAGACCGTACTTATGATATGGGTGCACTTTCCGATTTTGCAGGAATGCAGGATTACGAACTGCTTGACGAGCTTTCACAGAAATGTGCATCAGTTGCGGAGAAGTACAGCGAAAACGGCACATTCAGCTATAGCGAGGCTCTCAGCGAACACACGGCTATTTTCCAGCCGCAGTATGACGCTGTTACATTTTCACTTGACGGCGGCACGAGCAACTTATCAAACGAAGCTCTTCTTAAGGATGCCAGGAGCGGCGATGAAATTAACAGTGCACTTGCTCAGAGAGCATTTTATTCCGGCAGGTACGCATATCTCTGCTGCGCAGGTTATTCAACCAGCAGGCTTTACGGTATGTGGACAGGTGAATGGAACACCAGCTGGGGCAGCAAATACACTATGGATGCAAATGTAAACCTCCAGATATCCTCAATGAATACAGGCAACATCAGTTCTGCGCCTATCGGATATGTAAACTTCCTGCTTAGGCAGATGCCCGACTGGGAGGAAAACGCACTTGCCACCCACGGATACACAGACGCCATCCAGGCTCCCGTAAACACTGACGGAGACAAGGCTGTTATCACCGAAACAGCTTATACATATCCGTTCAGATACTGGAACGCAGGCACTTCTTGGATGCTTTATCCGCTTTATGAAGCGCTTCAGTGTTACGGCGATATGCAGATACCTCTAAGCGATGAGTTCGATCTTAATGCTCTAAAGAGCGTGCTTTCTGTTACCGCAGATGACCTTACTGACAGCAATATCCAGGCTATCAGAGACCGCGGATATCTTGATCTAAGAACAGAAATTCTTTTACCGCTGCTCACAAAAGCGGCAAACTACTGGGATCAGATGCTGACCCCCGATTACTACACCGACTCAAACGGTGACATACATTACGAGAACGGCAAGACGCAGCTTGCAGATGATGAATATTATTGCATACTGCCCAGCTATTCTCCCGAAAACAACCCAACAAATTATCAAAGCCCTTCAACTGCAAACTGCGCAATAGACATTTCGGCGTGTAACAGCAACCTACAGATGCTTATTGACATTATGAAGAGCATAGACCCGAATGCAGACACATCTAAATGGGAGCAAATGAAAGAAAAACTGCCTCCATATCTTTATGACGAAACAGGCGCACTAAAAGAATGGGCGTGCAATCAGTTCCAGGAAAACAATGAACACAGACACCTCAGCCACCTTTACTGCGCTTGGCCGATGATGGAAACACAGGACAACGAAGAACTGAGAAAGGCTTGTATTCAGGCTGTTGAAAACAGAGAATCAGAAAACGAAGCAAGCCACGCACTTGTACACAGAAGTCTTATTGCCACAAGACTTAAGGACAGAGATGCCCTGAGCACAGCTCTGACCACGCTGATGAACAGCAAAATATATTACAACTCGCTGATGACAAATCACGATTTTGACAGAGGCAGCTGCTACTGCACGGACTATGCGATAGGCTATCTCGGAATAATCAGTGAAAGCCTTGTTTATTCAAATACAGGAAAGATAGAGATACTGCCATGCCTGCCGACAAGCGGTTTTGACGCAGGTCAGATAACAGGCCTCAGAGCAAGGACACAAGCTGTTATTGATGACCTTAACTGGGACACTGCCGCAGGTACAGCAAGCATTACGATAACTTCTGACACACAACAGACGATTGAAATTTCATGCGGGCTTTCAGATGAAACACAGAGTGTTGAATTTGCCGCAGGCGAAACAAAAACCATTGAATTTACAATCTGATAAAAGGCACACAAAAACGCCGCAGAAAAATCTGCGGCGTTTCTTTTATATCAATATTCAATTATTGTTCCTGCTCGGGTTTTGAGCCTGAATGTTTTTCACTGAGTATTCTTACGTCTTCATCAACCTGCTTTTTATGAAGCGGATACCAGAACCAAAGAACTATCGCAAGCAGAATAAATCCTGCTGCGGGAACGAGCGTTGCTATGTCAAATATACCCTCTTTTACCTGGGGTTCAAAACCTGTTTCCTTTGAATATCCTATCAGCGAAAGCAAGCCGCCCACAAGGCCGGAAGTAGCCGCCTGACCCATTTTACGAGCAAAGGAATAAAGGCCGTAAACAGCGCCGTCTTCCCTGATGCCGTTTCTGATTTCTGAATAATCGATTACATCGGTAACAAGCGCCCATGCAACTATCTGGAACACGCCGAGACCTATCCAGCTTATCATCTGGAAAGCGGCGTAAACAAAAACATTCTGTGGGCGTACAAAATAAAGAATTATACAAATAATACCAGCTGCCAAGTTTGAAACGGCGCCTATCTCGGCTTTACCAAACTTTTTGGCAAGCGGCTTTGCGGAAAATGCCGCGACAAACATACCAACGCCCATCATCACCATTGAAAGCGTCTGGGCTTTTGCGTTGCCGTAATAGTTCGGGAACACATAGTTTGCCATCTGCTGTAATGTTAACTGAGCAATAAGCATCAAAATAGATGCAATAATAAGAGAGATCAGAGCGCGGTTTTTAAATGCATTTACAAGCATAACGCCAACACTGTTTCTCTTAAGCTGTTCCTGCGTTACAACTATCTTTACACGTTCTGTGCACATATTATAGCAAAGAAGATAACAAACGATTGCAAGCAATGAGCACACACCGGCTATAAGTGTGAAACGGGGGCCGTTGAGAACATCGTTTCCGTTTATCTTATCATAAGCAACAAGAGGAATGCCTGCCGTAACAAACGCACCAGCAAGCGCACCGCCCATTGTTCTGAATGTTGAAAGGGACTGTCTGTCACCGGGGTCTGCTGAAATAGCGGAAGCCATTGAGCCATAGGGTATATTAATAGAAGTATAAAATACCGAACCCCATAGGATATATGTTACAAACAGATATGCAATTTTGGCGGCATAAGGTATATCGGCAAGAGCACTCTGATACATTAGGAATGAAAAAATGGCAACCGGCCCGCACATTCTTAATATCCAAGGTTTAAACTTGCCGTTTTTATTGCCTTTACTTCTGTCACAAATTCTGCCCATTCCAACATCAGTAAAAGCATCAGCTATTCTTGCAACCATCATAATTATACCAACAACATAGGCGTCAACACCCATAACATCGGTATAGAACTTTAGCAAAAAAGACGATGAGAGCAAAAAGGTAAAATCGTTTCCGAAATCGCCGAACATATAGCCGATCTTATCTTTTATTCCGAATGGTTTGATTGTTTTCTCTTTCATATGACTACCTCATTTCAGGGGTTAAATACAAAACGGCAAAAGCCGTAAATGCCAAATGTATTTAAAATTATTTTATTTCAAAAGCCTCTGATTTATACACAACAATCTGTCTCTTATACACATCTGACGCTGCCGACGAATAGCCTTGTGTAG
>URIN01000105.1 GCA_900547915.1 uncultured Clostridium sp.
CTACACAAGGCTATTCGTCGGCAGCGTCAGATGTGTATAAGAGACAGCTTTGAATACAGCGTTATTGAGGTAAACCCCCGTGTTTCACGCTCATCTGCGCTTGCTTCAAAGGCAACGGGTTACCCGATTGCAAAAGTAACCACTAAGATAGCTCTTGGCTACACACTTGACGAAATCAGAAACGATATTACGGGAAAGACATGCGCATGCTTTGAGCCTACGCTTGACTATGTAGTTGTAAAAGTGCCGAAATGGCCTTTTGATAAATTCATTAACGCATCGCGCAAACTCGGCACACAGATGAAAGCTACGGGAGAGGTAATGAGCATTGCCCCCTCTTTTGAAATGGCTATAATGAAAGCCGTAAGGGGTGCGGAAATAGGTCTTGACACGCTTAACAACAAACAGCTTGACGGAACTGATATTATTAAAACTCTTTATAATCAGGACGATTTAAGGCTGTTTTCTGTTTTCCGAGCTATCAAAAACGGTGTATCCGTTGATGAGATACATAAAATCACTATGATAGATGAGTGGTTTTTATACAAGCTCAAAAACCTTGCAGACTATGAAAAAGAGATAGAAAACACGCCTGTCAGCTTTGAGCAGTACATAAAAGGCAAAAAGTACGGCTACACAGACGCTGCGCTTGAAAGGATAAGCGGTTCTCCCCTTGCCTATCACAAACACGCCGTTTACAAAATGGTTGATACCTGCGGCGCGGAGTTCGCCGCCGAAACGCCTTATTTCTATTCAACTTATGACGAGCACTGCGAAAGCAGAGAGATAGAGCGCGGCGAAAAAGAAAGGATAATAGTTCTCGGTTCAGGGCCTATACGTATCGGTCAAGGCATTGAGTTCGACTACTCGTCTGTTCACTGCGTATGGACGCTGAAAGAGCTTGGCTATGAGGTTATACTCATAAACAACAACCCTGAAACTGTTTCAACAGACTTTGACACGGGTGACAGGCTTTATTTTGAGCCGCTAACTCCTGAAGACGTTATGAACGTAATAAAGGTTGAAAAACCGTTTGGCGTTGTTGTGGCTTTCGGCGGTCAGACTGCAATTAAGCTTACAAAATTTCTTGATGACAACGGCATAAAAATCCTCGGCACTTCTGCGCAAGGTATTGACATTGCTGAGGACAGAGATAAGTTTGACAAACTGCTTGAAAAGTTTGGCATATTCAGACCGAAAGGAACTTCAGTAACAACACTTGAAGGCGCTCTTGAGGCAGGAAACAGACTTGGCTACCCTGTACTTCTGAGACCGAGTTATGTTATCGGCGGTCAGAATATGACAATTGCTTACACCGATGAAGATGTTGAGAGATATATGGGCATTATACTTGCTCAGGGCATAGAGAATCCCGTGCTTGTGGACAAGTATATGATGGGCACTGAGCTTGAAGTGGACTGTATTTCAGACGGAGAAAAGGTACTTATCCCCGGAATTATGGAACACATTGAGCGCGCAGGCGTACACAGCGGCGATTCAATTGCCGTTTACCCGCCGTACAACATCAACGATAAAATGCTGCGCAAGATATGTGATGTTTCTCAGAAACTTGCGCTTTCTCTTGGCACAAAGGGTCTTGTTAACATTCAGTATCTTATTTATCAAAACGAACTTTATGTTATTGAGGTCAACCCGAGAGCGTCAAGAACAATACCGTATATTAGCAAAGTAACGGGTGTGCCAATGGTTGAACTTGCCACAAAAATTATGGTAGGCTCGTCACTTGAAAGCCTTGGATACGGCACAGGACTTTACAAAACGCCACCGTATTTTGCGGTTAAAGTTCCGGTATTCAGCTTTGAAAAACTCAACAATGTAAACAGTCAGCTTGGCCCCGAAATGAAATCAACAGGCGAAGTGCTTGGTGTTGGCAAAAACCTGAACGAAGCACTGTTCAAAGGTTTGATCTCAGCGGGATTTAAGGTTGAGTCACGTAAGGAATCACGCCACGGCGTGCTCATAACTGTTACCAAAAAAGACAGGTATGAAATAGTAAACCTTGCAAAAAAACTTGACGATCTCGGAATAAAGATATGGGCAACTCCGGAAACGGCAAAAGCCATTGCAAGCCTTGGCATTGAAGTTGACACCGTAAACAAACTCAGCGAGGACAACTCCATTATGGATCTTGTTGAGAGCGGAAAACTTGATTATATCGTTTACACTGGCAAGAGCGACAAGAAGAGCATTGCCGATTATATCAAGCTTTTCAACAGGGCAAACCAGCTTGGAATAGCCACGCTGACATCGCTTGACACGGCAAACGCGCTTGCGGACATCATTGCAAGCAGATACAACCAGATGAACACCGAGCTTGTTGATATAAACTGTATGCGAAAAGAAAAGAGCATACTGAAATTCAGCAAGATGCAGGGCACAAGCGATGACTACATTTTCTTTAACAACACGGAAAATGTTATCACCTGCCCTGAAAGTTTTGCAATTGAATTTACAGACAGGCACAAAGGCATCGGCGGAGACGGAATTGTGCTAATAGAGAAATCTGATGTTGCTGACGCAAAAATGAGAATTTTCAACAGAGACGGTTCAGAGGGCGAAATGGCAGGCAACTCCATTCGCTGCGTGGGCAAATATCTGTATGACAACGGCATTGTTAACAAAGAAAACATTACCGTTGAAACGGCAAGCGGCATAAGAAGCCTTGAACTGTTTACACGAAACGGTAAAGTTTCATCAGTTACGGTTGATATGGGAAAAGCTTATCTCAAACCAGCGGAGATACCCGCTGAATTTGACGGCGACAGCATTATAGCAAGAAAAGCGCATATAGGCTCGAAAGAATACAACATTACCTGCGTATCGGTAGGAAATCCGCACTGTGTTATCTTTGTGGATAATGTTGACAGGGTAGATATTGAAAAAGAGGGCCCGCAGATAGAAAACGCTGATATTTTCCCTGAAAGAATAAACACGGAATTTGTGCGTGTTGTAAACAGCAGAACGCTTAAAATGCGCGTATGGGAAAGAGGAAACGGCGAAACACTTGCGTGCGGCACAGGAGCGTGCGCTGCAGCTGTTGCGGCTGTGCTTGAAGGCAAATGCGCAAAGGGTGTTGACATAACCGTTAAGCTTAGAGGCGGAGATCTTATAGTTAACTATACAGACGAAAAAATCACCCTTACAGGTGACTGCAACCTTGTTTTCAACGGCGAAATAGAATACTGACAAAAAAGAAAAGGTCTGCCTTATGGCAGACCTTTTTTTATATTATTAGTTTTATTTTGCAGAATCGGCAACAAACCAGTCAAGATTTGTAACAGCGTCATAAATTATCTTAACGCAATTATCTGTTCCGAGTGAGGTACTGTTGAGACAGATATCAAAATTCTGTGCCCTGCCCCACTGTCTGTCGGTATAATAATTATAATTAATACGGCGGCGCTTATCTATATCTTTCATAAGCTTTCTTGCCTGTTTCACGTCCGTATTCTTATATTTCATTATACGCTGGATCTTGCTTTCCTCATCACCGTGAATAAATACGTTAAGGCAGTCTTTACGGTCCTGCAGAATATAATCTGCACACCTGCCAACGATAATGCACGGTCCTTTATCAGCAAGTTCAAGGATTATCTTTCTCTGTGCTGAATAAACATAATCTTCAAGAGAGGAACCGCCGCTGTCTCTGCTTACAAAACCATAGGAGAATATGCTCTTGAACGGTGAATGTTCTCCCGCCTGCTCAACGAACTCCTCAGCAAAACCGGTCTTTTCCGCCACCTTGGAAATTATCTCCTTATCGTAATATTCCCAGCCGAGTTTCTTTGCAAGCTCCTCGCCGACATATCTTCCTCCGCTGCCGAATTCACGGCTGATTGTGATAACGTTGTATTTCATAATTACACCTCCAACGATGAAATATATAAACTTTTCGGTAAAAAGCCGAAAATAACTGTATTATATTATATATTTATTATACCATACAATATTACCGCTGTCACCCTGTTTTTTCTGATGCATTATAATTGAATATAAAATAAAAGCGCAACGGCCTTTTAAAGGCTGTGCGCTTTTATTTTATCTGCCTTAAATATATAATTATTGGAGGTAAAACGAGCTATTTATAACAGTTCCGAAACCATATCGGCAAACTCTGTTGGGTTTTCAACATCAAGTCCGCTGACAAGACGTGCTTCGTTATAGAGTATCTTTGTATATTTCTGAAGTTTGTCCTTATCCTCTGCAAAGAGTTTGAAAAGTTTTTCAGCGATCTGATGATTTGAATTAATCTCGAGCACAAGCTGAGCCTTTACGCCCTGATTTCCGCCAGGCATACGACTGAGTATCTTTGCCATATCAATTGAAACATATCCCTCGCTTGAAAGGCAAACAGCGTGTGAACCGAGAGAATCAGAGAATTTTACTGCTGTAACCTCGTCACCGAGATAACCTTTCATTTCATCGAGCATATCTTTTGCGCCTTCGTTCTTTTCATCAAGCGCTTTCTTTTCTTCATCAGAAGAAAGTTTCAAATCGTCTTTACAGATATTGGCAAACTGCTTGCCCTCGTACTCCATAAGCATCTGAACAGCAAACTCATCAACATCATCAGTAAAGCAGAGTACATCAAAGCCTTTTGACTTAACAGCTTCTGTCTGAGGAAGAAGAGCAATCTTTTCGGGTGTTTCACCGCAGGCATAATAGATCTTTTCCTGTCCCTCGGGCATAGCGTCAATATACTCTTTAAGAGTAACATACTTATTATCTTTGACAGATTTAAACATCATCAGGTCTTTAAGACCGTCTTTTTCTGCACCGTAATCGGCATATACGCCCCATTTAATCTGAACGCCGAATTTTTCAAAGAACTTTTCGTACTTTTCACGGTCCTTGGTAAGCATCTTTTTAAGTTCTGTCTTTATCTTTTTATCTATAGCCTTTGCAATTATTCTTACCTGATAATCCTGCTGCAAAGTTTCACGGCTGATATTAAGGTTAAGGTCGGCAGAATCAACAATGCCTTTTACAAAACTGAAATAATCCGGCACAAGATCTGCGCATTTTTCCATTATCATAACGCCGTTTGTGTAAAGAGCAAGTCCTTTTTCATATTCCTTGGAATAATAATCCATCGGCGGCTCTGAGGGGATATAGATAAGAGAGTCAAATGTTGCCGTGCCCTCTGACTTGAAGTGAATTACATCAAGCGGGTCATGGTAATCAAAGAACTTCATCTTATAATACTCATTATATTCTTCGGGAGTAATCTCGTTTTTGTTCTTACGCCAAAGAGGAACCATTGAGTTAAGAGTTTCAACGGAAGTTTCCTCTTTATATTCGCCCTCTTTATCAGGATCGGGCACGGAATGAACCGTTTCCATCTTAATCGGATAGCGGATATAATCACTGTATTTCTTTACAAGTTCGGTAATTGTATACTGCTCAAGGAAGTGTGAATAATCCTCGTTTTCAGTATCGTCTTTCATATAAAGAGTTATAACGGTGCCGCAGCTATCCTTTTCGCATTCCTCAATAGTGTAGCCCTCAGCACCTTCGGATACCCACTTATGAGCAACATCTTCGCCGTAAGCCTTTGAAACGACTTCTACCTTTTTGGCAACCATAAATGATGAATAGAAGCCGACACCGAACTGACCGATTACTTCTATATCCTTTTCCTTGGCATCCTCATTTTCATTCTTAAAGTTAAATGAGCCGGACTTTGCTATTGTGCCAAGATTTGATTCAAGTTCTTCTGCTGTCATACCTATACCGTTATCGGTAATAGTAAGAGTTCTGTTTTCCTTATCGGCTGAAATAAAGATCTCAAAATCATCCTTATTCATTCCAACGGAAGTATCGGTAAGGGATTTAAAATAAAGCTTATCAATAGCGTCCGAAGCGTTTGAGATAAGCTCCCTTATAAAGATTTCCTTATTGGTATAGATCTGTCTCTTATACACATCTGACGCTGCCGACGAATAGCCTTGTGT
>URIN01000106.1 GCA_900547915.1 uncultured Clostridium sp.
AGATAGGAGTCCGTCTCGTGGGCTCGGAGATGTGTATAAGAGACAGATACATACGTTATTCTTCAGATAGTTATTGAAATGCTTTGCCGAGGAATAGAATTTCTGCCGGTAGATCTTTATAAATCAGACTGGCGGGTTTATAAAATCGAGGACGGTAAAATCCGTCTGCCGTTTACCGCAATAGACGGTATCGGTGAGAACGCAGCAAAGCAGATCTCAGCCGCAGTTAATGACGGCGCTGGTGAGTTTATCTCTTGTGATGATCTTATGGCACGCGCGGGAATTGGTCAGAGCGTTGTTGATTCTTTAAGAAAATGCGGAGCTCTCGGTGATATGCCGGACAGCAATCAGATTTCTCTGTTCTGATTTTGGTTGACAATTTCGGTTTAATATGGTAGCATATTAAAGCGTTAACACGCTAAAGTACATTATCGGAGTAATCATATGAAAAAATATGCAAAGGTTACCCCTCAGGGCAGCAGAGATCTGCTCTTTGAGGAGTGCGATGACAGAAAGAAAATTGAAACAACCCTTTCGGAGCTTTATAAGGAAAGAAGTTACCGCAAGGTAATTACACCCGCAATCGAGTATATAGATGTTTTTGAAAACGATTCGGGTATGGAATCAGATATAATGTATAAAATGACGGATGCTTACGGCAGAACCACCGTTTTGCGTCCGGATAATACTATGCCTATTGCGCGCCTGGTTGCTACAAGGCTTCGCAGTGAGGATTTTCCCGTAAGGCTCTATTATAATCAGAATGTATTTGCACGCAATAAAGCGTATGCCGGAAGAACTGATGAGATTCCGCAGAGCGGTATAGAACTTATCGGTGACGGTTCTGTGAATGCAGATCTTGAAGTCCTTTCAATGGCTTTTGACGCGCTTGACCGTTCAGAACTCAATTCATATTCTCTTGAGATAGGTCATGCAGGTTTCTTTAACGCCATTCTTGATGATATGGATATTGATGCGTCCCAAAAGGCGGAGATATGCTCACTTACAGAAAGCAAGAATTTTGCCGCCCTGAGCGATCTTCTTTCTTCAATAGGAGATACTGTGCAGACAAGAGTGCTCAATACTCTTCCGCGTCTTTTCGGCGGCAAGGAAGTTCTTAATCAGGCAAAACAGCTTTATTCAACTGAAAAGTCAGATGCTGCTCTTGATTACCTGGGAAATATTTATCAAAAGCTTTGTGAAATGGGTCACGGCGAGAATGTTTTGATAGACCTCGGATTAGTTAACAGAACAAACTATTATACAGGCGTTATATTCAGAGGCTATGCTGAGGGCTCAGGTGTCAGCGTCCTTTCTGGCGGCAGATATGACAATCTTATCGGTAAGTTCGGGCTTGATGCTCCTGCAATCGGTTTTGCTGTTGATATAAATGCGCTGTTTGATGTTATGCATGAAGTTATCAATGTTGAGCGCCCGCTCAGAATAGCACTCACAAAGGGCAGACTTGAAAAATCTTCTGTTAAGCTCTTCCAGAAAATGGGGCTTGATACGTCACAGCTTGAAAATAAGGGCAGACGCCTTATTTTACCCGTTGACGGTTATGAGGCAGTGCTTTCTAAAGCACCCGATGTCATCACGTATGTTGAGCACGGTGTGTGCGATATAGGAATAGTTGGCAAGGACACCATTGTTGAGCACGGCAGTTCTTTTTACGAGGTTTTGGATCTAAATATCGGCAAATGCCGTTTTGCTCTTGCTTGTCCCAAAGGCAAAGACTTTTTCAGCGGCTACTCAAGAAAAACGGTAGCTTCAAAATACCCTAAAGTTGCAAAAGAATTTTTCCGCTCAAAGGGTATGGATGTGGATATTATAAAAATAGAGGGCAGTGTGGAGCTTGCTCCGCTGCTCGGACTTGCAGACGGTATAGTTGATATTGTTGAAACAGGCTCAACGCTTAAGGAAAACGGGCTTGAGGTTGTGGAAGAGATATTGCCTATCTCCGCAAGGGTAATTGTAAATATGGCTTCAATGAAACTCAGAAAGCAGGAGATTGAATCTTTCCTTTCAGATCTGGAGCTTGCAAGTAAAGTGTAAAAGAGGTCTTTTAATGAAAATTACAAAAGCTAACGGAAAATCAGAATATGCCGTTGTAGAAAATCTCAAGAAAAGAAGCGGCGAAACAGATCCTAAGATAGTTGAGATAGTTACGTCTATCTTAAACGGCGTCAAGGAGGGCGGCGATGAGGCTGTTCGTGAATACACGTCACGCTTTGACGGCAGCGTTCCCAAAAAGACTGCAATTGAAAAAGACGAACTTCAGTCTTATCTTGATATCGTTGATGAAGAGTTTATAGGCGCAATTACACGTGCAAAGGAAAATATTTACCGTTTCCACCAAAAGCAGGCTCAGCAGAGCTGGCTTACAACAGAGGGAAACGGCGTTATTATGGGCCAGCGTATAAGAGGCCTTAATAAGGTTGGTATTTATGTTCCCGGCGGCACGGCGGCTTATCCGAGTTCGGTTCTTATGAATGCCGTTCCCGCAAAGATTGCAGGTGTAAAGGAAATTGTTATGGTAACTCCTCCCGGCAGCGAGGGCAATCCCAATCCTTATATTATGGCTGCCGCGGCTATCGCAGGTGTAGACAAAGTGTTCCTTTGCGGAGGAGCGCAGGCAGTTGCCGCTCTTGCTTACGGCACTGAAAAAATACCAAAGGTAGATAAGATAGTCGGCCCCGGCAATATCTTTGTTGCAACAGCAAAAAGACTTCTTTACGGAGTTGTTGATATAGATATGGTTGCAGGCCCGTCTGAAATTCTTATCGTTGCCGATAAATCCGCAAAGCCGGCATTTCTTGCCGCAGATCTTATGAGTCAGGCAGAGCACGACAAAATGGCTTCTGCAATTCTTCTCACAACATCTGAAACAATTGCACGCGCAACTGCGAAAGAGATAGAAAGACAGATAAAATATCTTGAAAGACAGGAAATAATCGAGCGCTCACTTGAGGATTACGGCGAGATAATTGTTTGTGAGAATATTGAACAGGCAATAAAGTTCGCTAATGAGCTAGCTCCTGAGCATCTTGAAATGTGTGTTGAAGAGCCGCTTAAATATATTGGTATGATAGATAATGCCGGTTCTGTGTTCCTTGGCAACTGGTCTCCTGAGCCGCTCGGCGATTATTACGCGGGCCCGAACCACGTTCTTCCCACAAGCGGTACAGCAAGATTTTTCAGCCCGCTTTCAGTTGACAGCTTCATTAAAAAATCTTCTTTTATTTATTATACTAAGCAGGAACTTGAAAAGGCTAAGGAAGATATTATTAATCTTGCCGAAACAGAGGGACTTACTGCTCACGCAAACAGTATCAAGGTAAGATTTTGATATGAAATTGAAACGTATAGCGGCACTGTGCGCCGTGGTTTTAATGACGTTTCTGTGTGCTTGTTCCGCTCCTGTCAGTTCAGATATTGACGTCACCGTTCCCGCGCAGGCACAAAGCGGTGAACTTGCAGTTCATTTTATAGATGTCGGTCAGGGAGACAGTGAGTTTATAGAACTTCCAAACGGCGAAACAATGCTTATTGATGCGGGTGAACGTGAATACGGAGAGACCGTTTCAGATTATATTTCAGCTCTCGGTTACAGCGAAATAACTTATCTTGTTGCAACGCACCCGCATTCAGACCATATCGGCGGCCTGCCGCAGATATTTGACGATTTTAATGTTATAAATGTTTATATGCCTGACGCTGAGTCATCGTCTGCTATATACGGCGAATTTTTGGACAAAGTTGAGTTCGAGGGCTGTCCTGTTACACAGGCAGCCGAGTCTGTCACCGTTGTTGATAATGACGGAATTTTGGCTTGTTTTGTAGCGCCGTGTTCAACGGGTTATGACAGTCTTAATGATTATTCCGCAGTCTTAAAACTGGTTTACGGCAGCAATTCGTTCTTATTTATGGGCGATGCCGAGGAGACTTCGGAGAATGAGATAACAGCAGATGTTTCCGCCGATGTAATAAAGGTGGGGCATCACGGTTCGGATACTTCTTCTTCTCAGCAGTTTGTTAACCGCGTCTCACCGCAGTATGCTGTTATCGAGGTTGGAAAGGATAATTCCTACGGCCATCCGAGCAGTGAAACGGTAACACGCTGGCAAAACGCTGGAGCGCAGGTGCTGTGTACTGACGAACTCGGCAATATAGTAATCGTGTCAGACGGTACAAATATCACCGTAAGCAGTGATACACAGGGAAATGGTACGGCAGAAAATACACAGAGCGAAAGCACGTTTACTTCGCAGTCACAGCAGAGCGAAAATTCAGGTTATTCATACGTTCTCAACACGTCAAGCAAGAAGATACATACTCCTGATTGCTCAGCCGTATCCACTATTTCAGAGAAAAACATTGAGTATTCTGATAAATCACTTCAGCAGCTTGAAAGTGAAGGCTATAAGCCGTGCGGATTATGTAACCCCAGATAAATATGAGAATTATTATAAACAGAATCGAAAATGATATTGCCGTTTGCGAACTTGAAAACGGCAAAACGATAAATGTCCCCGCTTGCATTTTTGAAAACGCGCACGAGGGCGGAGTGTATAACATAACAGCAGATGATAAGCAGGAGAAGTTTCTCAGGCAGAAAAACGCCGCAAAGCTTAAAGATCTGTTCAATAAATAAGTTAATTTCGGAGGGCAAAATGAGAACTGCTCAGATAACAAGAAAAACTAAGGAAACCGATATAAATCTTTCCTTTTCTCCTGACGGCGGAGATGTAAAGATCAGCACGGGCATAGGCTTTTTTGACCATATGCTCACTGCTTTTGCCGTTCACGGCGGATTCGGGCTCGTTGTTGATGTTAAAGGCGATCTTGAGGTGGATACCCACCACACCGTGGAGGATACGGGAATCGCACTCGGATGTGCTATAAAGCAGTCGCTCGGGGATATGAGTGGTATAAACCGTTATGGCTCATTCTATATTCCTATGGATGAAGCGCTTGCTCATTGTGCACTTGATATTTCAAACAGACCGTTTCTTGTTTTCAATGCCGATTTTGCGGAGGAGAAGTGCGGTGATTATGAGACCTGCTGCACCGTTGAGTTTTTCCGAGCGGTAGCTGTAAACGCAGGCATAACCCTCCATTTAAATGAAATTTACGGCAGCAATTCACACCATATTATCGAGGCGCTGTTTAAGGCTTTCGGCCACGCTCTCGGTATTGCCGCGGCGGAAAACGGCGGCGGTGTGCTTTCTACAAAAGGAGTTCTGTAATGGTAATTTTACCCGCTGTTGATATAATGGACGGCAAGCCCGTAAGGCTTTATAAAGGCGATTTTTCAACTGCTCATCAGGTTGCCGAGGGCGCTTTGCAGACTGCTCTTGATTTTGAAAAGGCAGGCGCCGAGTGGATACATATGGTGGATCTTGACGGTTCTCTCAAGAAGAAACGCGTAAATGAAAAGATATTTCTTTCCGTTGCCGAAAATACTTCACTTAAAGTGGAAGTCGGCGGGGGTATAAGAACTATGCAGGATATAGATTTTTATATCGCTTCAGGAATATCCCGTGTAATTCTCGGTTCAGTCGCCCTTAAAGACCCCGAACTTGTCAAGAAAGCCGTAAACGCGTACGGAGATAAAATAGCTGTTGGTATAGATGCAAAAAACGGTTACGCAGCCGCCGAGGGCTGGACTCAGACTTCGGATATATATTTCACCGACCTTGCAAAAAAAATGGAACAGTGCGGTGTTAAAACAATAATTTATACAGATATTTCAAAGGACGGCACTCTTTCAGGGCCGAACCTTGAACAGCTTGATGAGATAAATAACGCCGTTTCGTGCGATATAATTGCATCGGGCGGTGTTACAAATATTAATGATATAACGGCTCTTAAATCGCTTGGGCTTTACGGTGCAATATGCGGCAAAAGCATTTACAGCGGCAGCCTTGATCTAAAACAGGCGCTGGAGG
>URIN01000107.1 GCA_900547915.1 uncultured Clostridium sp.
TACGGGTGTAAAAGCCGTTGGTATAGGTGAAGCGTCAGGAATGTTCCCGATAGACAGTGAGAAAAATGATTACGATAATGAAATGCTTAATAAGTTCACGGCTTTGCCTGAGGTCAGCGCATATCCGTGGAATATACGTGATATTCTCCCCGAAGCATTGCCCGCAGGCGCAGAGGCTGGCAGATTGACCGCCGAAGGTGCGAAACTTCTTGATGAAAGCGGTAACCTTGAACCAGGTATTCTTCTTTGCCCTCCAGAGGGTGACGCAGGCACTGGTATGGCGGCTACCAACAGCGTTAGGGAGAAAACAGGCAATGTTTCGGCAGGCACTTCAATCTTCTCAATGGTAGTTCTTCAGAAACCTCTTTCTAAGGTTTATGAGGAGATAGATATGGTTACAACTCCGTTTGGAAAGCCAGTTGCAATGGTGCACTGCAACAACTGCTGTACAGACCTTGATTACTGGGTTAATATGTTTTACGAGCTCTTGCATTCCTGCGGCAGTGATATAGAAAAAAGCGCTCTCTACGATTTGCTTTACGCAAAAGCACTTGAGGGGGATACCGATTGCGGCGGAATTGTAAATTACAATTACTTTTCGGGTGAGCCCGTTGCGCACACTAATCAGGGAACTCCGTTGATGTTCAGGAGTCCTGAGTCAAAACTTACGGTTTCCAACTTTTTCAGGGCGCAGATATATTCAGCGCTTTCCACTCTTAAAATTGGTATGGAAATTCTTGAAAAAGAGGGCGTTGAAATAGATTGTATAAACGGCCACGGCGGTCTGTTTAAAACTCCCGTAGTAGGTCAGAAAATGCTTGCAGCAGCGCTCAATACACCTGTTGCCGTTACTAAAACAGCGGGTGAGGGCGGAGCGTGGGGAATTGCCCTGCTTGCTCAATACGCATACGATAACAAAGGCGAAACACTAGAGGATTATCTTGATAAATATGTGTTTGCCGCAAATGAAAGCCACATTGAAAATCCCGATAAAAAGGATGTTGAGGGATTTAAAAAATATATGGTTAATTATAAAAACGGTCTTGCCGCAGAAATTGCCGCGGCCGATATTATAAATGGATAAGGAGATTGGTTATGGCTATTAAAAATTATGAATTCTGGTTTGTTGTGGGAACTCAGTTCCTTTACGGTGAAGATATTTTTGAAACTATCAATTCACACGCTCAGGAGATGTGCGCTGAGTGGAGCAGTAAAATGCCCTGCCGCATAATCGCAAAACCCTGCGTAAAAACATCTAAGGAGATACTTGATATTTTCCGCGCTGCAAATGCTGATGATAACTGCGCAGGCGTTATCACGTGGATGCACACTTTCTCTCCGTCAAAAGCGTGGATAGCAGGTTTCAATGCTCTTCAGAAGCCTTATCTTCACGTAAATACACAATATAACCGTGATATCCCTTGGCAGGATATTGATATGGATTTTATGAATCTCAATCAGTCCGCACACGGAGACAGGGAACACGGCTTTATTGCTGCAAGAATGAGACTTAAAAGAAAAGTTGTTGCAGGTTATTGGAAAGACGAAACGTTCCAGAAAAAAATGGAAACTTGGATGAGAGCCGCTGTCGGCGCAGCTGAAAGCAAAAAAGTCCACGTTCTCCGTATCTCTGATAATATGCGTAATGTTGCCGTTACTGACGGTGATAAGATAGAGGCTCAGATAAAACTCGGCTGGCAGGTGGACCATTACGGCGTGGGCGACATTATAAAAGAAGTTAATGCCGTAACCGAGGATGAGATTGACGCGCAGATGGCTGAGTATGAAAAGAACTATATTATGGATACCGATAATATTGACGCCGTAAGGTATCAGGCACGTGAGGAAGTTGCAATCAAGAAATTTATGGAAAGATATGATTTCAACGCTTTCCATACTAATTTTGAAGATCTTCAGGAACTCCGTCAGCTTCCCGGTCTTGCCGCTCAGGATCTGATGAGACAGGGTTATGGTTTCGGCGCCGAGGGAGACTGGAAAGTTGCCGCAATGCTCCGTGTAATGACCTCTATGGCAGAAGGTCTTGACGGCGGAACAGTATTTATGGAAGACTATACATATCATTTTGAACCGGGTAATGAAATGCTTCTCGGTTCGCATATGCTTGAGGTAAGTCCTCAGTGCGCGGCAGAAACACCCAAAATTCAGGTTCATCCGCTCGGTATAGGAGACAGGGAAGATCCCGCAAGACTTGTTTTCAAAGCTAAAACAGGTAAAGGCATTGTTGTAACTCTTGTTGATATGGGAGACAGACTCAGAATGATTTGCAACGATGTTGAGTGTATGGAGCAGGTAAATGATATGCCTAATCTTCCCGTTGCAGGCGTTCTGTGGAAACCGTTGCCTTGCCTTCAGACTTCAGCTGAAGCTTGGATATATGCGGGTGGTGCGCATCACAGTGTTCTGTCTTACAGCCTTACCGCTGATAATATGCGCGATTTTGCAGAGATAATGGGCATAGAGTTTGTTCATATCGGTGAGGAAACAGATATAAATGAGTTTAGAAAAGAGCTTTTCTACAACGATGTTGCTTATAAGCTCGGAATGTAAGGTGCGCTATGCTTGAAGAATTAAAAGAAAAAGTATATAAGGCAAATATGCAGCTCGTAGAGTACGGGCTTGTTGTTCTGACGTGGGGCAACGCATCGGAAATAGACAGGGAAAGCGGGTTGTTTGTCATAAAACCATCAGGTGTTCCTTATGATAAAATGACGGCTGATGATATGGTAGTTATGAACCTTGACGGCGAAAAGGTAGAGGGAAGACTTAATCCGTCATCAGATACACCGACTCATCTTGAACTTTACAGAAAATTCCCTCAGATAGGCGGAATTGTTCATACACACTCAAACTGGGCATGTTCATGGGCTCAGGCAGGCAGGGACGTTCCTGCTTACGGCACAACGCATGCGGATTTTGCAAACGGAGCTGTGCCATGTGCAAGGGGGCTTACCAAGGAAGAAGTTGAGTCTGAATATGAACTTAATACAGGTAAAGTAATTGTTTCGGAATTTAGAAACAGGGGAATAAGTGAAAATGAAATTCCTGCCGTGCTCGTTCATCGTCACGGTCCGTTTACTTGGGGCAAAGATGCTTTCAAAGCAGTTGAAAATGCTCTTATTCTTGAAGAAGTTTGTAAAATGGCACTTCGTACTGAACGTATTGCCGCTATGGATAAAAATTCCGACATCGGCATAGAACAGTACCTGCTTGATAAGCATTATCAGCGCAAACACGGTAAAAACGCTTACTACGGTCAGTCAAAGTGATGTTTGATTAAAAGGGGAGTTTATGAAGAATAAAGTTTTCACGGCTGCAATATGTCTTATACTTTGCGCGGCGGTATGCTCGGGTGTTTATTTAGTTTATTCGGGCAATATACCGCTTAAAGAAATGTATACCACAAAATCCGCGAAATCACTGAATACTCAGAATGGTGTTGTTGAAAGTACAGATGATGCTGTAAGCGCAGAGGTCATTTACGAAACCACTACCACCACAACAGAAACCACCACTAAAAAAACTGAAACGTCTGAGCAGAATAACGGTGACAGCAATGAAGACAGAAGACCGTCATCCTCAATGCCGTATCTTATAAATGTTAACAGAAAGCAGAATATGATAGTTATTTATAAGAATGACGGAAACGGCAACTTCAACGAACCTGTAAAGGCAATGGTGTGCTCTACCGGTCTGACAGGTGAAACTCCCAAAGGAACGTACAAAACAAGCGATAAGTATACGTGGCGTAAGTTAGACGGTGGAGTTTACGGGCAGTACGCAACAAGAATCACGGGGCACATACTTTTCCATTCAGTGCCTTATGCAAAAAAATCTAAAGATTCTTTAAAATATGCAGCGTATAACAAACTTGGCAAAGCTGCTTCTGCAGGTTGTATACGGCTGA
Source organism: uncultured Clostridium sp. (assembly GCA_900547915.1). GTDB lineage: Bacteria > Bacillota > Clostridia > Oscillospirales > Acutalibacteraceae > Eubacterium_R. The sequence goes on from URIN01000107.1 coordinate 3,926, forward strand.
GCGTAATCGATGCAAAATGGATATATGACAACTGTCCTAAAGGCACAACTGTTGTGATTTATGACAGCAGTGACGAAGAACCGCTTGAAAAGCCTACACCTATCAAGATAGACACTTCGGATAAACGAAGAGGCTGGGATCCCACAGACCCCGATTCTGACAATCCATGGAATGATTAACGATTAATAATAAAATGATATAAAAAAACTCCGCCGGAATTCCGACGGAGTTAATTTTTTGCTTACAAAGAACTTTCAGATGATTATCTCTTAAGATCATCCCAAGCAACGCCGTTGATGTGGAAAATCTCATCAAAGTCGTACTTGTTGTTCTCGTCTTTTCTGTGGCTGGGATACCAAACCTGAGCAAAGAACGGGTTTGTCTTAGCGATTGAGTCATAATCCCATGCCTTCTGAGGAATATAGCACTCGGGGCACCAGTGACCGCCAAGAAGAATAAGTGCGGGGCTTGCTTCAAATTCTGCGCCGCAGTGGCCGCATTTCCATTTAAGCTTTGTAGCCATATCGCCCTTAGTCATTGATTCTGACAGGCATTCGCCGCCTCTGAACTTAGCAGCCTGCTTCATATCTTCAATGTCAAGTTCTGATTCAGGCTTGCTTTCATCATAACCGTGATCAAGCTTGAACTGCTCAGCAGCGCTGTTGTCTTTATCAAATTTAATGATTTCAAAATCTTCCCACTTCTTAGGAATCTTCTCCCACTCTTCTTTTGAGCCGTAGTATGCTGACATACGGTTGTGATCGTTTGTCTTAACCCAGTCAAGAGTACCAAATCCGGGAGTTTCAGCAATCTTCTTCATGAACGGTTTAGCACATGCTGCAACGAGTCCCTTCGGAAGATATCTCGGAATTTTGAAGTAGAATTCAACATGGTCTGCAAGACGATTGAAATAATCCTGAATTGGAAGATTCTCTCTGAAGTGAAGGAAGTTTTCAAGCTTGTCACCGTCTGCATAGAACTGACCGTGGAAGTTCTTTGTGATGAACCAGTTGGGCTCGAAAAGTTTTTCAGGACCGGCAAGACCAAGTGTGCCGAGAAGCAGACATTCAAACTCATAGTTTGAGATTCTGTATTCTTTACCTGAACCGATGTTGAAGAAATGGTTCCAGAAGTCTTTGCCAAGGTGACCTGCAGCGTCTTCCGTTACAAGGTTGCACATAAGTCTGCCTGAATCTTCAACAGTACACCATTCAAGAACACCGTTGATCGGTACGTGGAACATGATGGGATCCATATTCTTAAGAATGTTGGGATAAAGAATACCTGACTGACGCATTACAACCCAGTTTTTGATGCCGCTTTCAACGAAAGTACGCTCAGCAACTGTCTTTGAAACTGCATAGTGGTCATATATAGAAATTTTGATTGGGTCTCCGCAGCGTCCCCAGTGAATCGGGTAGTTACGTCCGCCTGTTTCGGCAACTGTGCCTATGTAACAAACTTTAATTGCGTCAGGATCTGGCTGAGCAAGAACTGCCTTGCAGATATTCTGAGCTGCGCCGATGTTTGTTTTCTGAGTTCTGTAAGGCTTCCAGTCTGCGGTGGGAGAAACCATGCCGCCAACGTGAAGTACATAATCAGAGCCGGTTACACCTTCAAGAATAGCATCGTATTCAAGAAGATCGCCCCAGATAACCTTTACGTTTGGTTTTGAAAGCAGGGGCTGCAAAAGCTCTTCGTTTTTCTTGCTCTTTCTAGCAAGCATTTTAATATTGATCTCATTGGGCTTCTTAAGCATTTCCTGAACGGCTGCCCAGCCCATGTTACCGGTACCGCCGGTAATAAACACTGTTTTCTTTGCCATTTAATTTCCTCCTTAAGAAAAGTGCAAATTAGCATTTCATATTATAAACTATTTCTAAACAAATTACAACACACTATATAAAAAAATCTTTAGAATTTGTTTATAAATTTATCAAATCATATAATAA
>URIN01000108.1 GCA_900547915.1 uncultured Clostridium sp.
GATAGGAGTCCGTCTCGTGGGCTCGGAGATGTGTATAAGAGACAGCAATAATATTTTTATAAGATTTGAAATATGGTTTAAAATTTCGGATAATACAACTTTGCCTTTATTTTTTATAAGTATAATAAGATTAGCGTGGTTTCCGATTTTTGAATGTTTTAAAATCATATAAACTTCCCGTCCGATTATTGCAATTGACTTTTGCTTCGATTGTGTTATATTATATCTATCTCTTACTTTAACAAAAAGGACTTTGAAAATGGCGTATAAAATAAAAAAACATCCCACAAAAAGCATTCCCAAGGCTCAGTTCGCTTTTTGGATAATTACACGCATAGCTCTGCTTGTGTGTGCGGCGTATTCGTTTGTAACGGGCGATCTCGTTATGGGATTTGAATCTGTTTTCTGTTTTATATTTACTCATTTATGGGATATGTTTCAGGTTTTCGGCAACGGCTCTTTTATAGAGGAGGTTCCGCCGCTGTCCCAAACCCTGCTCAATATAATTATTTTTATAGGTATTGTTATCGGCTCGTATATGGGCATGTTTGATAAACTTTGGTGGTTCGATATATTCATGCACGTTCTTTCGGGTTTTGTGTGTGCATCATTCGGCTACGATTTTGCCTGTATAATACAACGAAAAAAAGGTCAGTGCGCCGCCACTCTCGCAGCAATTTTCGGGCTTATGTTTGCCCTTTCCATTGCGGTGGGCTGGGAATTTTATGAATTTCTTATGGACACCCTGCACGGAACTAACCTGCAGCTTGCAAAGCCGGGCGAGGAGACCGCAATGTTTGACCTTTCAAAATATCACGGTGAATACGGATATCTCGGTCTTGTGGACACAATGACGGATATGATGATGAACGCCGTGGGCGGTGTAGTAGGCATGATATTTATGATAGTGCTCAGAAACCGTAAAAAAGGCAAAAATAACGGCAAAACAAAAAAATAATTTTGCTGCCGATTTTTATATTGATGAATTAATTAATTGTAATAAATGATTTGACCGCCGAAATATCTATGCTTTGATGAAACTTCATAAGTGTTTTCGGCGGCTTTTTGTTTTCATTCATTATTTTCCGAGTTGTGACAATTTTTTCGTTTCCGTTGTTTTATACTCATACCGTGTTATTAAAAATGCGGATGTGAAAAAAATGAAAACGGCTCTCAAAAAGGAAAAATTCAGTGAAATAAAGAAAAATGTGAAAAGCAAACAAACAAGAGCGGTGCTTGAAGGCGTGGCTTATTTTGCCGCCGCGTTTATTCTGGCGCAGAATGCTGTGTTACAAAGTGTTTCTCCGTTTGCCGTTTCACTTATCTCTGTTTCAAAAAAGAAAAATTATTTTTATTCAGCGGCAGGAGCGGCGCTCGGTTATCTGGTTTTCAGACCTCAGGATTTTGCGCGCTGTGCAGCCGCGGTGCTTATTGTGTTTCTCGGTGCACTCGCGCTTGATCTGGCAGACTGTAAAACATCTGTTTTTCTGCCTATGGTCATATCATTTTGCGCCGTTGCGGCAACTGGTATTGTTGTTGATATAAAAACAGGCGGTGCTGCGGCGGATTATGCGCTAACAGTCGCCCAGAGCATTCTTGCCTGCGGAGCAGCGTTTTTCTTTTACAGGGCGCTAAACTGCAGCCTTCACCGCTTCAGGTTCAGGGCTTTGCCAGCGTCTGATCTTACCTGCATTATTATTTCAGCGGCGCTGCTTCTTATGAGCCTTTCAAGAATTACGATAGCAGGCTTTTCACCCGCTCGGTGTATAGCGGCACTGCTTGTGCTTCTGACTGTTCGATACGGTTCTGACAGGCTCGGAATAATGCTTGCGCTGTGTGTTGGGTTTGCGTTTTCTCTTGGCAGTGAAGATGCGCTGTACCTCACAGGTTCTTACGGTTTTTCTGCATTGTTAGCGTGCCTTTTTTGCCCGTTTGGGTCTCTTGCGTGCGCACTGTCATACTGCGTTTCTTCCGCATTGTTTACGGTGGCGGCGGGTGCCGAGATACAGTATTTCCTTGAAAGCGCCGTTGCCTGCGTGTTTCTTGCGCTCTGCCCTCAGGCGGTGGGTGAAAAGCTTGAAGCGTTTTTCAGGGGCGGTGAAAATATCACTCCTGACGGATCACTGCGCCAGAGCCTTGTTATGAGACTTCGTTTTGCTTCGGGCGCTATCAATTATATCAGTGAGAGCGTAAACGAAGTGCGCGAGAAAATTGACGAAATGAACAGCAGAAAGGCAGAGCAGGCACGTTCTCAGATGAGCAGTGAACAATACCTCTCACGCCAGATAATAAATGAAAAAACAAATGAGATAAGAATGGTTGCGGCAGACCAGTTCTTTTCAATATCAGATATGCTTTCAGACCTTGCAAAGGAATTTGACGAGGCGGAATTTTTTGATACCGTTTCCGCCGGCAGAATACGCCGCGCTTTGGGTGAATATGATATTTACCCGAAAAGCATATCGGTTATAGAAGATAAATACGGCAGGGCACGGGTTGAGATACTCACGGGCGGACGTGAAACAGGATTTTCAGATTCCAAACTCCAAAAGGAAATCTCAAAGGCGTGCTCCCGCTATCTTGATAATTGTTCGGTAACCTATTTTAAAAGCGATACAATGATAACGTTTACCGAAAAACCGAATTACTCGGTTGAAATAGGTTTTGCCCAGCACAGCGCCGAGGGCCCTCTCTGCGGCGATACAATAAAAACAATAAATGACGGACACGGCAGAAGCGTGCTTATTATAAGCGACGGAATGGGTCAGGGCGGCAGAGCCGCAATAGACGGCGCTATGGGCGCGGGTCTGCTTTCCAAACTGCTTGCGGCAGGCTTTGGGTTTGACAGCGCGTTAAAAGTAGTTAATTCGGCGCTGCTTGTTAAATCCTCTGATGAAAGCCTTGCAACTCTTGACTGCGCCTGTATAGATCTGTTTACAGGCAGGGCGGAGCTTTACAAGGCGGGCGCTCCCGCAACGTATATTGTTAAGGGGAACAGGATCACAAAATGTGAATTATCGTCTATGCCGGCGGGTATTTTGCGCAATATTGAATTTGCAAAGCGTACCGCCGCGTTGGGAGACGGTGATCTTATAGTTATGCTGAGTGACGGTATAACCGAGCCGGGCGGCGAATGGCTTAGGGCAATGCTTTCCGGCGCAGGTGAAATGAGTGCTCAGCAGATTGCGGATGAAATAGTCAAAACGGCTCTCAGTCTTACAAAAGATATGAGGGAGGACGATATGAGCGTTATTGCGGCGCGTCTGCACAGATTTGACGATGAATTCTAAGTTTTTACGGAGGGGATTTTATGTGTGGAATTATAGGCTATATAGGTAGAAGTGATGCTACCGGAATTCTTATAAAAGGTCTTAAAGGGCTTGAATACCGAGGTTATGACAGCGGCGGCATCGGAGTCCTTAAAAACAACAAGATAACGGTAGTAAAAGCAGCAGGAGAGATAAAAAATCTTGAGAAAAAACTTCTCAGCATGGATGTGCACGGCAATCTTGGTATTGGGCACACACGCTGGGCGACCCACGGCGCTGCTAACGAAATAAACGCGCACCCGCACGTGAGCAAACATTTTGCGGTGGTTCACAACGGTATTATCGAAAACTACAGAGAGATAAGGGAAAGCCTTGAAATGAGCGGCTTTACCTTTGAAAGTGAAACTGATACAGAGGTTGTTCCGAAACTGCTTGAACTCAATTACTCCGGCAGTGTTGAGGAAGCAATCAAAAAGACGCTTCCGCTGTTAAAAGGTTCGTATGCGCTCGGAATAGTGTGCAGTGAAAGCCCCGATACGCTTTATTGCGCCAAAAACGGTTCACCGCTAATAATCGGTGTGGGTGATGATGAAAACTATATTTCTTCTGATATAAATCCGCTTCTGGGCAAAACCAACAGGGCGATATATCTTGATGACGGTGAGACTGCATCTATAACAGCTGAAGAGATAATGGTTTTCGGCAAAAATTTTGAGCCTGTTCAGAAAGAGATAAAATCTGTTCAGCTACCGAAATCATCGGCTGATAAGGGCGAGTTTGAGCACTTTATGCTCAAGGAAATATTTGAACAGCCACAGGCTGTTGCGGATACAATAAACAGTGTTTCAAACGGAGAAAGCATAGTGTTCAAGGGCTTCCCGTTTACGGATGAGGAAATACAAAATCTCAACAGGGTATATATTGTTGGATGCGGCTCTGCGTATCACGTAGGGCTTATGGCAAAATATGCTTTTGAGGAAATTGCAAAGATACCGTGCTTTGCTGAGTATGCGGGCGAGTTCAGATATGAGCATCCCGTTCTCGGTGAAGACTGCCTTGTTGTTATAATCAGCCAGAGCGGCGAAACGGCGGACAGTCTTGCAGCACTCAAACAGGCGCACGAGCACGGCGCAAAAACGATAAGTATTGTTAATGTTGCGGAAAGCTCAATCGCCAAAATGAGCCAGTACAGCCTGCTGACAAAAGCAGGCCCTGAAATTGCGGTTGCCACAACAAAAGCGTTTTCCTGCCAGGCGGCAATGCTCAATATGCTTTGTATTTATATCGCTCTGCGCCGCGGTGCGTGCACTTCCGTTTTTGGCGAGATAGCGCTCAATATGAGTCTTCTGCTCCCAAAAAAGATAGAACGTATTTTGGGTAATACACAAAAGATAGAGGCGCTTGCAAAACGCATAAAGGATACAAACAAATGCTTTTTCCTGGGAAGAAATGCAGATTATGCTGCTGCGCTTGAGGGCGCTCTGAAACTTAAGGAGATAAGTTATATTGATTGTTCAGGATGCCCTGCAAGTGAACTTAAGCACGGCACGATAAGCCTTATTGAACCAGGCACCGTCTGCTTCGGTATTATAAGCACTGAGCGTCTGTTGCCAAAGACCGTTTCAAATCTGGAAGAAGTTATTTCCAGAGGCGCAGACGTAACTGTTTTTGCTCCGGAAAGCCTTGAAAAAGAGCTTACAAAATTCAGCACGGTAATAACATATCCGGATTCTATTCCGCTTTTGACGCCGTCGATTGAAATAATACCGCTTCAGCTGCTTGCTTATTACACGGCAAAAGAAAAGGAACTGCCTATTGATAAGCCACGCAACCTTGCTAAATCCGTTACGGTTGAATAATACAAGTTTTAAAATAAAAGCCCCGTGCACCTAGCACGGGGCTTTTTACTGAATATCATAATGTACTGTTGTTTTGGTCTTGAGGGTTAGGCTGAGAATAAGGCTCAGTCGTATTATAAGGATTTTGAGGGCCTTGCTCTCCGTAATAAAATCCACCGGCAGGAGGCTGATTGTTCTGCTGGGATGCTATAATGATAGCGTCTTTTCCTATGTTTTTAGGAAGCTGAGACTGTTTTACACAGCCTACAATTGCCGTTATAAACGGAATAACACAAACATACAATCCAACACACAGGCCAATCAATTTTCCCGTCCACTCTGCGTCTGAAAATACTATTGTAAGCACGCCGTTGAGAACTGTGCAGGTTGCTTTTATTCCAAGCCCCAGACCCAACAACATATTTATTCCGCCTGTCTCTTTGTCAAAAGTTAAAACCACTACGTTGTTTATTTCAGTGACTTTAACCGTGAAACCTTCCATACGGTATTTTTCGGCTAGCTGCCCTGCAAACATCTGAATATTAAAATCAGGCGAAACATTAAAAAGTACAGAATCTTGCATGTTTTTTCTCCTTAAAAGAATTAAAATATTTTACACAGCCAGACGGCAAGCATAAGCAAAGCATTTATGAATATGCAAACGGCAACTGCTCTGTCGTTTAATTTTCTGCGAAGAATGAACTGGTAATACATAAGATAGCAC
>URIN01000109.1 GCA_900547915.1 uncultured Clostridium sp.
ATAGGAGTCCGTCTCGTGGGCTCGGAGATGTGTATAAGAGACAGATATTGAAGTATCCGGAAAAAGAGTTCTTGTTCGCTGCGATTTCAATGTTCCGCTTAAGGACGGCGAAATTACTAACGACAAAAGAATTGTTGCGGCTCTGCCCACAATTAAATACCTTATTGAACACGGCGCAAAGGTAATCCTTTGCTCACATCTTGGCAGACCTAAGGGAGAATACAAGCCCGAATTCAGCCTTGCTCCTGTTGCAAAAAGACTTTCTGAGTATCTTGGCAAAGAGGTTAAGCTTGCAGAGGATGAGAATGTTGTAGGCGAAAACGCAAAAGCTATGGCTGCAGCTCTCAATGACGGCGATGTTATGCTTCTTGAAAATGTACGTTACAGAAAAGAAGAAACAAAGAACGAAGAGAACTTCTCAAAAGAGCTTGCTTCCCTTGCTGATATCTTTGTAAACGATGCTTTCGGTACCGCTCACAGAGCTCACTGCTCAACAACAGGCGTTGCTGCTTATCTTCCCGCTGTTTGCGGTTATCTTATTCAGAAAGAGATCACCTTCATGGGCGGCGCTCTTTCAAATCCCAAGAGACCGCTCGTTGCTATCCTCGGCGGTGCAAAGGTTTCAGATAAGATCGGCGTAATCACAAATCTTCTTGATAAGTGCGATACACTTATCGTAGGCGGCGGTATGGCTTATACATTTATGAAGTCTCTCGGTCACCACATCGGTACTTCTCTTCTTGAGGAGGAGCAGGTTGAAAATGCCGGCAAGATGATGGAAGATGCAAAAGCAAAAGGTGTTAAGTTCCTTATCCCTGTTGATAACAAAGTAGGTAAGGAATATGATGAGAATACAGAGGCTATGGTAGTTAACAGCGATGAGATTCCCGATGGCTGGATGGGTCTTGACATCGGTCCTAAGACTCAGGAACTTTTCGCAAATGCTATCAAGGGCGCAGGAACTGTTATCTGGAACGGTCCTATGGGCGTTTCAGAGTGGGATAACTTTGCAGCTGGTACTATCGCAGTTGCAAAAGCAGTTGCTGATTCTGGCGCAATCTCAATCGTAGGCGGCGGTGATTCAGTTGCAGCCGTTACAAAGCTTGGCTTCAGCGATAAGATGAGCCACATCTCAACAGGCGGCGGCGCTTCTCTTGAATTCCTTGAGGGTAAAGAGCTTCCCGGTATTGCCGCTCTTATGGACAAAGACTGATTTTTGCTTTAAAATAGTTAGCTTGTTTAAATTAATTTAGAATTTTATACCATATATAAAAGAGGAATTTACTATGAACAAATCTCTTCGCAAGGCAGTAATTGCCGGTAACTGGAAAATGAATAACACTCCGTCTCAGACAACAGCTCTCATCAATGAGATGAAGCCGCTTGTTAAAGATGCGGACTGTGATGTTATTATTTGTGCACCTTTCGTTGATCTTCACGCAGCTCTTGAGGCTGCCGCAGGTTCAAATATTATGATCGGTGCAGAAAATTGCCACTGGGCTGAAAGCGGTGCTTTCACAGGCGAGGTTTCAGCTGTTATGCTTAAGGAAATGGGTGTTCCGTATGTTATTATCGGTCATTCAGAGCGCAGACAGTATTTCGGTGAAACAGATGAAACAGTAAACAAGAGAGTTCGCGCGGCTCTTGATGCAGGTCTTAAAGTTATCCTTTGCGTAGGCGAAGTTCTTGAGCAGAGAGAGCAGGGCGTAACTTTTGAAGTAGTGGGAATGCAGACAAAGATTGCTCTTCAGGGTGTTACAGCAGAAGAACTTAAAAATGTAATCATCGCTTACGAACCTGTATGGGCTATCGGAACCGGCAAGACCGCAACTGCAGATCAGGCAGACGAAGTAAACGGATATATCCGCAGCGTTGTTGAGGAACTTTACGGCAAAGATGCCGCAGACGCTTTCGTTGTTCAGTACGGCGGCTCAATGAACGCAAAGAATGCTGAAGAACTTCTTGCAAAAGAGAATGTTGACGGCGGCCTTATCGGAGGCGCTTCTCTTAAAGCTCAGGACTTTTCAGTTATTGTTAAAGCGGCATCCAAATAATCAAAAAGCCCTCACAAGAGGGCTTTTAATATATATGCGTTTTTTGCGTGCGGAATATGCCGCTCGCAATTGTATCAGTTAAAACAGGAGGAAGATACTGATGAAAAAACCGGTTGTATTATGTATAATGGACGGTTACGGCAGAAATGATACAGATTATGGCAATGCCATAGCAATGGCAAAGAAGCCAAATCTTGATAAACTTATGGCAGAGTGTCCGATGACTTATATCGGCGCATCAGGCCTTGATGTAGGTCTTCCCGACGGTCAGATGGGAAACAGTGAGGTTGGCCACACAAATATCGGTGCCGGCAGAGTTGTTTATCAGCCGCTTACCAGAATCACAAAGGCGTTCGAGGATGGAGATGCTTACGAGAATGAGGCTCTTGTCAATGCTATGGAAAACGCAAAGGGCAAAGCTCTTCACCTTATTGGTCTTGTTTCTCCCGGCGGCGTTCACAGCCACACAGAGCATCTGTACGGTCTTATGAAAATGGCAAAGAAGCATGGCGTAGAGAATGTTTATATCCACGCTATTCTTGACGGCCGAGATGTTCCGCCCGCATCAGCTGTGGATGATCTTGCTGAACTTGAAAATAAGATAGCTGAAATCGGAGTAGGTAAAATCGCAACCGTTACAGGCAGATTTTATGCTATGGACAGAGATAACATCTGGGATAGAGTTGAAAAAGCTTACGCTGCTTTCGTCTATGGCGAAGGTATCCAGGCTGATGATGCTATCAAAGCAGTTAAGGAATCTTATGAAACTATAGATGAGGACGGCAAACATCTTACCGATGAATTTGTCATCCCAACCGTTATCGGCGGCAAAGAGGGCAGAGTTAAGGCAAACGACAGTGTTATTTTCTTTAATTTCCGTCCTGACCGTGCAAGAGAAATCACAAGGGCGTTTGTTGACCCTGATTTCACAGGCTTTGAAAGGAAAAACGGCTACATGCCGCTCACATATGTTTGCATGACTCAGTATGATGAGGAAATGCCTAATGTAAGCGTTGCATTCCCGCCCGAAACACTTAAAAATACTTTCGGAGAGTATATTTCCAATCTTGGCAAAACTCAGCTCAGAATTGCTGAAACACAGAAATACGCTCACGTTACATTCTTCTTTAACGGCGGCGAGGAAAAGCAGTATCCTGGTGAAGACAGAATACTTGTTGATTCTCCCAAGATTTCTACATTTGACCTTATGCCGGAAATGAGCGCTCCTGAAGTTTCTGAAAAGCTCAATGCAGCTGTAAGAAGCGGAAAATATGATGCTATTATTGTAAACTTTGCAAACTGTGATATGGTAGGCCATACAGGCATTATTCCGGCAGCCGTAAAGGCAGTTGAAACTGTTGATGAGTGCGTAGGCTCACTTGCACAGGCTGTTAAGGAAATGGATGGAGTTCTGTTCGTTACGGCTGATCACGGCAATGCAGACAAAATGCTTGACGAAAACGGAGAGCCGTTTACTGCTCACACTACAAACCCTGTTCCGTTTATTGTTGTAAACTATCCATGCGAGGTTCGCGAGGGCGGAAAGCTTTGTGATATTGCGCCTACAATGCTTAAAGTTATGGGTCTTGAGCAGCCTGCGGAAATGACCGGAAAGTCAATTATATTGTAATTCGGTTTGTCTTTAAATTGTTAAATATTGCCGCTTTTGAGCGCTTTGTCTTTCTTGAGGTCGCTTTTTATTTGAAATTAATTGACAGTTTTCCTAAAGTGTTTGGATAAAATATTAACATTTGATAAACATTCATTTTAATGAGCAAATCAAATAAAAAGTCATTCAATCGCTAGTGCAAATGTGGTAATATTTCTCACGGGGTGTTATTATGAAAAAAATAGACAAGCAGGCTATACTTGGTCTGCGCATTATGCAGAGGAGAAAGCAACTCGGAATTAACCAAAGCGAGCTTGCGGAGCAGATCGGTCTCAGTGAACATCAGATTTCAAATATTGAAACCGGCAGAAGTTATCCGAGAATGAAAAGCTTTATCCGTATCTGCGAAATTCTTGAAGTAAATGCAGATTACTTCATTTCCGGTGCTATGAAGGATGAAATTGATGAGAATATCATTGATATGATTTCCTCACTTTCTCAGGAAGAGCAGAAGACCGTTTGGAAACTGCTTGATACTTATATTCACCGTAATGACGATTCAAGAGTTTAAAAAATAAAAGATCCGACGGATTTGCCGCCGGATCTTTTATTGATTATTTTTTGATAATGGCTGGTGTTAAAAGCTTTTGTCCTTCTACGCAAGGCAAGGCTTTTTTGAGCTTTTTGTTTGCACATCAGCAAGTTCTTTTATTTAAAATTGCTGAAAGGCGGTTGCAAAATGATTTTTGATAAAGCAGAAAATATGGCTCAGTATTATGAAAAAGAGCCGCTTCTTGAAAAATGTGCAAAGTTTATTGAAAAATTCGAAGCAGAAAAGCTTCCTGACGGAGCTTATGAGATAGACGGCGAGCGGGTGTTTGCCAACATTCAAACTTATCGCACCAAGCATCAAGATGAAAACAGCCGCTTTGAGGCACATAAAAAATATATTGATGTGCAGTATATTGTTTCGGGAATAGAAAAAATACGCTGGGCAAAGCTTGAAGATGTAACAGAAACTGAGGAAAGATATTCAAAAGGGCAGGATATTGCCTTTTACAGCGGTGACGCAAAATTCGATTTCGTGCTTACCAAAGGTGCTTTTCTGCTCCTTTACCCACAGGATGCGCATATGCCGGGGCTAAGCGATGAAAAGGATGTAACAGTAAGAAAAATTGTTTTCAAAATAGCGGTAAACGGTTAATTGCTGAGTGTTCTTAGTGTTATTTCAATAAATCTTTTTAAAACAGGATTCGATTTTAAAGTAGAATAATATACACCGAAAGATACCGGGGATGAGTCTGAAATGGGAATGTACTTCAGACCATCCTCTTTTTTTGCGGGCAGATCAGGCTGTATACAGCAGCATAAACCAGCCTGCACCAGCGGTTTTGCACATTCGTAATCATTGCACAGGTATATCTGGCTCTGCTTTAGCGAAGCTGCTGCAGAAGCAGCCACCTTGAATAGTTCGGGAATATTTCTGTGGCGTGAGATAAGCGCCATGTTCTGAGTTACAAGTTCGTCTGATTTTATCTTTTCTCTTTTTGCTAATTCACTGTTTTCGCTGCATACACAGCACAGTCTGCATTTCTTTAGTTCTTTATAGATTATTCGGTGCTGCGCCGGAATATCCGATTTGTATGAAAATATTACGTCAGCTGTTTCGTTTTCCGTAACGGCTGATACGGGCATAAACGGCGCTATTTTAACAACAGGTCTGCACAGCGGCAGTTCTGCCGCCACATTTTTCAGCACTTCGGGCAGTACCTCGGTCATTTTGATATCACGGCATACTATACTAATAGGAAGAATTTCAGAAACGCTTTTGTCACTGATTCTTGTTTTTGCGTTACCTAAAATCTTCAGTGCGTCTGTTGCCGGCCCGATAAACCTTATACCGTCTCGTGTAAGTTCAACACTTTTGCTTGTTCGGTTAAACAGTTTTGTGCCCAACTCCGCTTCAAGAGAGTTTATCTGGTGGCTTACAGCAGGCTGTGTCATTTTCAGGTTTTCTGCTGCGCGTGAAAAATTCAAACATTCTGCTACTTCTATAAAGCATTCCAGCTGAACTGTGTTCATTAGAAATCATCTCCGTGTTAATTATTTAACAATTATTCCTGTCTCTTATACACATCTCCGAGCCCACGAG
>URIN01000110.1 GCA_900547915.1 uncultured Clostridium sp.
ATTCAATACAATTTAGACAATATAAATTAAAAGATGATTTTTACAATTTACTAAAATATTCATATGAAAAGTATGGTAAAATATCGCATTTTGATTTTAAGGAGAATTTAAATGGACAAGATGAAGATGCACACGCCGAATAAGGCTGATGAGAATTTTGAAAAGCTGGCACAGATGTTTCCTAATGCAGTTACTGAAACTGTTGATGACACTACGGGCGAGGTAGTGCGTGCCATTGATAAAGATGTTTTAATGCAGGAAATTAATACTCACGTTGTTGAGGGCAGAGAGGAACGCTATCAGTTCACTTGGCCTGATAAGAAAAAGTCTATCCTTTTGGCTAATGCACCTATCAACAAAACTCTACGCCCTTGCAGAGAAGAAAGTGTTGATTTTGACAATACCGAGAATCTCTATATCGAAGGGGACAACCTTGAGGTATTGAAACTTTTGCAGGAAACGTATCTCGGCAAAATAAAAATGATTTACATAGACCCGCCTTATAACACCGGCAATGACTTTGTGTATGAGGATAATTTTGCCCAAAGCACTGAAGAATATATGGAAAACAGCGGTCAGTTTGACGATGAAGGAAACCGCCTTGTTAAAAATCTTGACAGCAACGGTCGTTTTCATACCGATTGGCTTAATATGATTTATCCGAGGTTAAAACTTGCAAAAGATTTGCTTTCCGATGACGGTGTTATTTTCATTAGCATTGATGATAATGAGCAAGAAAATTTAAAGAAAATTTGTGATGAGGTTTTTGGAATTGATAATTGTTTGGGCGTAATCGCCAACATCAACAACCCTAAGGGTCGTTCTGATGACAAATATATTGCAACAGCTCATGAATATCTACTCGTTTATTCGAAAAATATTTCTGTTGTTGAATGGTATGGATTTGAACCGACAGAAGAAATAACCAAAAGATATAATAAAATAGACTTTTTCGGAAAAAGATATCGTGAAATAGATTTGCGAAAAACAGGAGAGAATGATTTAAGAGACGATAGACCGAATTTATTTTATTATTTTTATTATTCTGAAGCTACAGGCGACTTTTATCCAGATAAAGATAATTATATCAAAGATGGTTATATTCAGATAAAGCCACAACGAGAAGATGGAAAAGAAGGAAACTGGCGTTGGGGTATAGATACTGCCCGAAAGCAAATTTTAGACTTAACGCCTAAATTTATGCCATCACGAAAAGTATGGGGCGTTATGCAAAAAGATTATTTAGATAGAAGAGCCTTGGTTAAGCCTATAAGTGCGTGGACTTTTAAAGATGTAAACAGTGAAAGGGGAACGGAAGAGTTTGTTAAGTTGGCATTTGATAAAAGAATCTTTGCAAAACCTAAGCCGATAGGTACTATCAAGAGATGTTTAAAATTAACTACCAACAAGAATAATATTATTTTAGACTTTTTTTCCGGCTCTGCAACAACTGCTCATGCAGTAATGCAGTTAAATGCAGAAGATGGCGGAAACCGTAAATTTATTATGGTACAGTTGCCTGAATTAACAGATGAAAAATCAGAGGCATATAAAGCTGGGTATAAAAATATCTGCGAAATAGGCAAAGAGCGTATCCGCAGAGCAGGTGCAAAAATTAAAGAACAAAATGATAAGTTAAAGGATACAATTTATCTAAAAAATGACGATGACATAAACCTGTTTACGAAAGCGGCAAATAAAGGTATTAAAGAGATTGATAAAATCAAAGATTCATTTAGCAAAATTGATGAAAGTCGTGATTTAGATTTAGGTTTTAGAGTTTTGAAATGTGACAGCAGTAATATGAAAGATGTGTATTATAATCCTAATGATTATACAGCAAGCCTTTTTGATACTGTTGAAGATAATATCAAGGATGACAGAACCCCTGAGGATTTGCTGTTCCAGGTAATGCTTGATTTAGGCATTTTGCTTTCAAGCAAAATTGAAGAAACAGTTATTGGCGGCAAAAAAGTATTCAATGTTGCAGATAATTACCTTATTGCCTGCTTTGATAAAGATGTTACTGATGAAACTATTACTGAGATAGCAAAGAAAAATCCGGATTACTTCGTAATGCGTGACAACTCAATGGCAAATGATAGCGTTGCTACAAACTTTGATCAAATCTTTGCCACTTACAGCCCTGATACAGTAAGAAAGGTATTGTAATGAGTCCAATAAACAACGATGCAATATTAAGTGCAGTTGGGTTTTATAATGCTTTTGATGAAATACATAAAAAATATTATACTGGATCGAAATTACAATTGGATGAAATCCTGGATTTTGCTGCAATTAGTATACCATATGCAGTCAATGGCGCTTTTGCATGTGAGGTAGCGATGAAATCAGCAATTAATGAAAAAAAAGCAAAAACATTAGGGCACAAACTTTTTGATATTTATAGTAGCAAATATTTTAGCAATAAATATAAAAAAGCTATAAAAGATTCTTTTATTTCAAAGGGCTTTTCTGGTATAGAATTCAATTGTGTGTTAACTGAATCATCAGATTTATTTTATAGTTGGCGATATATATATGAAAGTTCAAAGTCAACTTGCTCTATTCCAAAATATTTTTATGAATTTGTTACTTCTTGTGTCGAAACAATGCTAGATTTCAGCGATTTAAAAAGGAAAGATAACCATGAAATTCAACTTTAAAATACAACAATATCAAACAGATGCTGTTAATGCTGTTGTGAATGTGTTTAACGGTCAGGGTCATTATGACAAAACAAGATACATCAGAGATCTGGGCAAAATCAATAAACAACAGAACGTTCAGCAGACTTTTGATTCATATTCTGATGATTACGATCCCTATGATGATACTGGCTATAAAAATGAACTTATTGAACTGTCAGATGAACAACTTTTAAAAAACATACATACCATTCAGAGTGAAAACAACATAAAGCTATCCCCATCCCTTATCAAAGATTTAGGAAGATGCAGTCTTGATGTTGAAATGGAAACAGGTACTGGAAAAACATACGTTTACATAAAAACGATTTTTGAACTTAACAAGCGTTACGGCTGGAGTAAGTTTATTGTTGTCGTTCCAAGTATTGCTATTCGTGAAGGTGTAAAAAAATCTTTTGAAATAACGACCGACCATTTTATGGAGTATTACGGTAAAAAAGCAAGATTTTTTGTTTACAACAGTTCTAATCTTAATCAGTTGGATAACTTCTCTTCAAGTTCGGGCATCAATGTTATGATAATCAACACGCAGGCATTTGCATCTTCATTAAAAGAAGATGGACGAAGCAAAGAATCAAGGATTATCTATTCAAAGCGTGACGAATTTGGATCACGCAGACCTATTGATGTTATTAAAGCAAATAGGCCTATTATCATTCTTGACGAACCGCAAAAAATGGGTGGAACAGTAACACAAAAGGCGCTTAAAAATTTTAACCCGCTTTTTTCATTAAACTATTCCGCCACTCACGCAAAACAGCATAATCTGGTTTACGTTTTAGACGCTCTTGACGCATATAACAAGAAACTCGTTAAAAAAATAGAAGTAAAAGGCTTTGAGGTTAAAAATTTCAGAGGAACTGACAGCTATTTATATCTTGAACAGATTGTTTTGTCTAAAAACAAACCTCCTATGGCAAAAATAGAACTTGAAATAGGATATAATAAGTCAATAAATAGAGAAACTCGCACCTTAGGTGTTGCTGATGACTTATATTACACTTCTCAAGAGATGGAGCAATACAAGGGATATGTTATTTCCGAAATTGACCCTTATACTGATACTGTAACATTTACTAACGGCGAAAAGATAAAAAAAGGCGATGTTGTCGGTGATGTTTCAGAAAAGGATATGCGACGGATACAGATAAGAGAAGCTATTTTATCCCACTTTGAAAAGGAAGAAAAGCTCTTTAACATGGGCATAAAAACTCTTACTTTGTTTTTCATTGACGAGGTAGCAAAATATCGTCAATATGACGATGACGGAAACGAACTTTTAGGCGAATACGGTTTGATGTTTGAGCAAGAGTATATTAATATTCTCAATGATTACATTAACCTGTCTGACACTCCGTATCAGAAATATTTAAAAATTATGTGCAGTGATGTTTCGGCTGTTCACAAGGGATATTTCAGCATTGATAAGAAAGGTCACGTTATAGACAGCAAATTAAAGCGTGGCAGTGAGTTTTCTGACGATATATCTGCTTATGATCTGATTTTGAAAAACAAGGAGCGCCTGCTTTCTTTTGATGAGCCTACAAGGTTTATTTTTTCCCATTCTGCACTTCGTGAAGGTTGGGATAACCCTAATGTTTTCCAGATTTGCACACTTAAACATTCTGACAGCCAGACTGCAAAGCGACAGGAAGTGGGACGAGGTTTGCGTTTGTGTGTTAATCAGGACGGAAACCGAATGGATGTTGAAAGCTGCGGAGATAGAGTGCATGACATTAATGTGCTTACCGTTATTGCAAGTGACAGCTATAAGACATTCGTCAAAGATTTGCAATCTGATATTAAGAGCGAACTGTATGACAGACCTACTGTTGCAACACGAGATTACTTTAAGGGTAAATATGTTGATGTCAATGGCGTACAGACAATTATTGATAATGACATTTCTGGCAAAATTGAATTTTATCTTGTTGGAAACGGTTATGTGGATGAAGATTTTAAAGTTACTGACAAATACCGTAATGATGTTGTAATGAATAAACTTGCGCCTATGTCTGAAAAACTCCAACCTATGGCAGACGGAATACATACTCTTATTCAGGCAATCTATGACGATAGCGTTCTTGACAAGATGATTTCAAATGGTCACGAAACAAAAATTAATGACAACCCGCTTAATGAGAATTTTGATAAAAAAGAATTCCAAAAACTTTGGAACGAAATAAATCACAAGTATGCTTATACTGTTGATTTTGACAGTGATGAGCTAATTGAAAAATCAGTTGATTGGATAAATAAAAATCTTTTTGTATCACAGCTTCAATATACCACAACAATAGGCAGACAAAAAGATGAAATGAATGCATATGAGGTAGGTAGAGGCGATTCGTTCGGCGGCGAAAAAACAAGTACCAAAACGCTTAAACACAATGAGACAAGTCAAATTAAATATGACTTGGTTGGTAAAGTTACCGAAGGTACTAAGCTCACTAGAAAAACGGTTGCAACCATTTTAAAGAGCATTGATGAGAAAAAACTCTATATGTTTAGATATAACCCAGAAGAGTTTATATCAAAGGTAGTCAAACTTATAAATGAACAAAAAGCAACCACTATTGTTGATCATATTACTTATAACATAGTTACAGGCACATACGATCAAAATATTTTTACTGCCGAAAAGAATTCACAAAGCTTTGACAAAGCATTCAGAGCAACTAAAGCAATTCAGGATTATGTATTTACAGACGGTTCTGCTGAACAAAGCATCGAACGCAAATTTGTTCAAGAATTGGATGCTGCAGAAGAAGTTTGTGTATATGCAAAATTGCCCAAAGGATTTCATATTCCTACTCCTGTCGGAAATTATTCACCTGACTGGGCAATAGCTTTTAATGAGGGTACTGTTAAACATATTTACTTTGTTGCAGAAACCAAAGGCTCAATGGATAATTTTGAGTTAAGAAGAATTGAAAGCGCAAAAATCAATTGCGCAAGAAAATTGTTTCAAATGAATATTTCTGATGTTAAGTATGATGTTGTATCTAATTACAGCCAGTTGCTTAATATAATGAATCTGTCTCTTATACACATCTGACGCTGCCGACGAATAGCCTTG
>URIN01000111.1 GCA_900547915.1 uncultured Clostridium sp.
CGGTCCATTTTCCTAATTGCTTTAAAATATTCTTTTCCTCACTGCATATTGTTCCGTCTGCCATAGGCCCTATGTTAAGCACAAAACAACCGTTTTTACTTATGACATCAAGAAAATTGCAGGCAATGATTTCAGGAGTTTTGAATCTGTTTGTTGTGCAGTAGCTCCATGAATTATAAGATGTGGAGGTTTCTCCCTGCCAAATGTAAGGACTAATATTTTCAAGCTGACCTCGTTCTCTGTCAAATATTGCGCAATTATACATTGCAGCATCAGATTTATAGTAAACGCATACCTGTTTCTGCCATTCAAGGGAACGGTTGTAGTAATATGCGAGAAATTTCTTCATGTAAGGTCTGAAGGCTTTGTAGGATACCCACCAGTCAAAGAAAAGAGAACTAGGCTGGTATTTGTCTATCAATTCGCACGATGAAACCAGCCAGTCCTCAAGCCACTCTTCAGTTGGTTCTATGCCGTGTTCCTGGCGCAGCAGCGTGTAGAGATTGTTAAACTTATGAACATTTTCACAGGCGCCGTAGAATTCGCGGTATTTTTCATCCTGTGTTTCATTCTGAAAGCCTACAGTTTTGCCTCCGTTTAAAAACCAAAAATGTTCTGCACGGTGGCTGGAAGCGGAAAATATCAAATTCTGTTTTTCACACTCTGTTTTTATTGCTCCCAAAAAATCCTTTTTTGGCCCATTTTTCACTGAAGTCCATTCATTTAAATCAGAATTATAAAGTTTAAATCCGTCATGGTGCTCTGCCACAGGCATAATAAATCGAGCTCCGCAGCTTTTAACTGCAGAAACCCATTCTGCGGCATCAAAGTTTTGAGCACTGAATAATTCAATAAAATCACGGTAGTTAAAATTTTTTCCGTATTTTCTTTTGTGATGCCAATAAACGGGATTCCCTTTGTAGTACATAAGCCGAGGATACCATTCACTGAAATATTGGGGAACGGTAAACAGACCCCAATGTATGAACACCCCGAATTTTGCTTTTTTGTACCATTCGGGCACACCGTATTCAGAAAGACTGCTCCAATTCGGCTTGTACTTTCCGTTTTTATTGACTTCATCTATCTTTTTTATGTAGCTGAGGCGAATTTCCTTTTCCATAATTATTCTGCCTTGATATTAGAACATTTAACGGTTTTTAAGTGTTTGCTGTTGCAGTATTTATTTGAGTTTACAACAAGATTATCTGTTGATTTAGCTGTGATACAAAAGCCTTTATAATTCATAAATTCATTACCTGTTATTTTTATGTTTTTGTGCACAGGGGCGGCATGAATTTTATTTTCTGGCTTAATTCGAACAGGAGTTTCTCCGCAGTATTCGAATTTATTGTTTTCCACACTTACGTCAAGGCACATACCGCTTTCGTACCAGCTTTTAGCGTCATCCGAAAGCAATATGCCGCTCATTGTAGTGCTTTTAAAATGATTATTTTTTATAAGTACCTTGCCTCTTGTTGTAAGCAAAAGTCCGCGTGTGATTATACGAGTCAAATAATTATTCTCAAAATCAACATCGGGGCAGGCGTCAATATCTTCAATAACATAACCAACGCCCTTATCCGAAGCTTTATCGAGAACAAGCTGTATATCCGTTTCATTTAAAAGTTCAGAGCTCTGTATTTTTGAAGTGCCTTCCTGAAGCATTGTTTTTGTGTTTATATATGCTATTTCATCTCCTTCGTGAAGGGGATTGAAACCGTGTGACTGAGGATGCATAAAGCGAACGGTTATTTTATTCCCGTCTGCTTTAACTATTTTAAAATGTATTCCGTGTACATTCAGGCAATCATCGCCTGCTCCGTCAAAAACGCTGTTTGAAACTGAAAATTTTCCTCTGCACATGCACACCTGCATAAAATCTGCAACGGAAGCCATTTTTCTTGCCGAATTTTTCTCAGGAGCAAAGCAGGAATTTTTGATGGTCACGTTTTCACTGTCCTGTGCTACAAAAGCAAGTGAATAATTAAAGCGCTGTTTAAAAGAATCTATAACTATATTACTGCTTTTGTTTATGAAAATCCCTGCATACTGACGCCTTACATCAAACAGGTAAAAACAGTCGTCTTTTTTTAACCTCAATGTGTTTGGATAGTATGCCCTAAATCTTCTGTTTGAGAGATTCTGTATACGGACTGCTCCGAATAAAGGATGTGAAACTCTCTTAATTTTGTCAGGTGTTTCACTTCTCAGCAATCCTATCCAATGCGCGTTTGCAGCACAGTGATCTGCGGCGCACTTATATCCTGTGCCGTAAAAATAAAGCTTTGAGTTTTCAAATGTGTACTGAGAATCTTTATCTATCTCATAATCAACGCTGAACAGTGATTTGTTTACGACTCTGAGTTCGTGCATATCCGGATGCGCGTGCCTTATTTCTATATTGCGAACAACTATATTTTCACAGTTTTCAATTGCAAAATTTGTAACCTTGCCCTCAATAATAAAAACAGCGCCGCTGCCCTCAATCGTCAAATTCTTTATTCCGTTTAAATAAAACGGAACTTCATTAAGATGAGGTGTTTCATTATCGCTAAACTCGTTATCGCCAACTGTGTTAGTTATATAGAGCATATATCTGCGGCATTTTTTGCTGTTTATATAATACGTTCCTGGAGAAAACACAATTTTTTCACATTTGCAGTTTGCGGCTTCGTCAAAAAGCCTGCAGAGCTGCTGCGTTATCTCCTGTTCGGGAAGCACTCCGAATTCAGCGGCATTAAGAGTTTTCATACTAATCCTCCAGCATGTTTTTTATTACCGGGCAATCTGGCAGATCTGTGAAGCCGTAAAATGATTTTGCGTTTTCGTATAAAAACAGTTCTTTTTCACGTGTATTCAGATCATTAGACTTAACTATAAAATCATAACTCATTTTGTAAGTGATTTCCGTCATTGTTCTGGGATAATCACTGCCCCACATAAGCTTTTCAAAGCCGCATATCTCGGCGGCTGTTAAAATTGCTTTAACGGCACTTGGAAACGGATAGAACTCGCTGTTGAACAGCCACGTGATGCCGCCGCTTTCTATATAAACATTTTTATACCTTGCAAGTTTAATCTGCTGTTCCCAATTTTTTCTGGTTACCATACCGAAATGACCTATTGCTATTTTCAAATCAGGGTAACTGCGGATTATTTCTTCAAGCTGACCCGTTTGAGCGTCTCCGTCAGCCATATCTATGGCAATAAACTTTCCGTGCTTTGCCGCTTTTTCAAAAACATTTATATGTTTTAAAAGATTTTGCTCTTTAAATTTGCAGGAGCAAAGCTTAATGCCGTCAAACCCGTCAACGGCAAAATTATCATTTTCTTCATAAAGAGAACAGATCTTTATTCTGTCTGAGTATGTTTTTTTTACTGTAAGAAGGTAATCATCCTGATTTCCGTCCATAATTTCCTGAACGCAAACCCCGCCTGAGACCCGGGCATAATCCATATTGGATATAAGCATTTCTGCGGTATTTTCGCCGCTGAGCATATACGGCGGCATCATTTGCCTGACTTCGCCGCCAAACATACTTTTACCGTTTCCCACACTGTAAACGGGCTTTGAGTTATGCTTTCCGTTTTGAATTTTCCATAAATGAATATGCGAGTCTATTATTTTCATAATGTTACTCCATCCTTGAAAATGGCTATTTCTCTGTATCCGTTTTCTTCATTTTTAGTGACATATTCGCCGTTTGCCGTGTTTAAAATAAGCCGGAAAAGCGAAAGGCTGTCTGAGCTTTGCGAATCAAAATCTATCCAATGGCTTTTGCGGTTGGCAAGCTGTGAGTTTGTTGATATTTTAATTGTTGGAACAGGCGCTCCGAGGGGTGTTCCTCTGCCCGTGGTAAATAAGATAAGATGGCAGCCTGCCGCCGTTAGATTTGTTACTGCAACCATATCGTTTCCGGGCCCGTTTAAAAGATTGAGGCACGGAGTTTTTGCAACATCGCCATAATCAAGTACGGCGGTTACAGGAGCGTTTCCTCCCTTTTGAACACAGCCGAGAGATTTTTCTTCAAGCGTAGTAATTCCTCCCGCCTTATTTCCAGGCGAGGGATTTTCGCTTACAGGCTGATTGTGTGATATGAAATAAGATTTATAGCGGTTTATGAGATCAACTGTTTTTTCAAACACATTTAGGCTGACGCATCTGTTCATCAGTATTTGCTCTGCGCCGAACATTTCGGGAACTTCGGTAAGCACCGCTGTAGCTCCCATATCGGAGAATTTATCTGCCATTTTTCCGACAAGCGGATTGGCAGTAATTCCCGAAAGGCCGTCGCTTCCGCCGCACTTCAAGCCTATTTTAAGCATAGAAGCGGGCACTTTTTTTCGAGTGTCTTTTTCTGCCTGATTTTGTAAATCTTTAATTATCTTTACGCCCTGTGCAATTTCATCTTCACAATCCTGAACGTTTAGAAATTTTATTCTTTCGCTGTCATATTCTCCGAGCACTTTTTTGAGCTCTTCAATATTGTTGTTTTCACAGCCGAGACCAAGCACCAAAACTCCGCCGGCGTTGGGGTGTTTAATAAGCCCGCAGAGTATCTGCTGTGTTCTCAGGTGATCACCGCCGAGCTGACTGCATCCGTAAGGATGAGGGAAGTTCAGTGCTCCCGTTTTTTCAGCAAGAATTTCGGCGGTTTTATTTACACAGCCCACAGTGTTAATAATCCAGATATCGTTTCTGATGCCTATATCCCCGTTTTTTCGCACAAAAGCAAAAATATCGGGCGGCATTTCTTTTTTTCTTTCTGTAAGCACCGGAGAATAATTATATTCATTCACGCCCGAAAGACCTGTTTTAAGATTATGTGTATGCACATGTTCGTGAGCAGCAATATCGGCAGAAGCGAAACCTATCGGAAAACCGTATTTTATTACCGGTTCTCCTTTAGCAATTTTATATCGGGCGTATTTATGCCCGTTTTCAAGGTTTACTTTTACATTATCATCAGGATGAATTACGACAAAGCCCATTTCATAGCCTCTCTTATTCCTTTTTGCTGAATTAAAGCTGTGCCCGTTGAAACACTTTCAAGCATTGGGCTAAGATCTGTTCCCCACAGCTGAGTGTTGGAAAGAATATCTGAAACGGTGTTATTCTTAATAAACTCAACCGCGTATTCATCATCTGAAATATCGTTATTTTTGTAATACTCTATAAGAGCGGCAAGCGAAAGAGCAATGGGGCGCGGATATTCACCGTGAGCATTTTTATAATCAAAAGCTGTGGGAAGTACCCTTACCGAGAATTTGCTTACGGAATTCAGCGCTATGGATTTAAGCTGATGGCAAATATACGGATTTTTAAATCTCTCAAGCACAGAATTGGCAAACGAAACGTTTTCTTCGCTTTCTCCCAGCATCGGGATGATGTATTTAAAGATACATTCACGCAAAAAGCTGTTAATCAGTTCATCTTTAAGGCAGTCTCCCACACTTTCAACTCCGCATAAAAGTGCCGGGAACACCATACTGGTATGCGCGCCGTTGAGCACACGAACCTTACGTTTTTTGTAAGGCGCTACGTCATTAGTCCACACAACATTAAAGCCGGCTTTGCAAAGAGGAAGCTCATCTTCAAAATCGCCCTCTATTACCCACAGGTGAAAAATCTCTGCCGTATCCAAAAGCTGATCATTCCAGCCGATCTCTCTGCAAAGTGTTTCTGCTTCATCTT
>URIN01000112.1 GCA_900547915.1 uncultured Clostridium sp.
CGCAGCATTATCTTGATATTTCTCCGTTTATAGATTTCACAAAGTCACTTTATGTTGCGCTTTCATTCGCTCTCAAGGGCAGGGAGGATTTTGAGGATGATATTGCGCTTTATACGGCGGAAATCGCGGATAATGATAATTATACAAATGATATTGTAACAGCAGAATGTTGGCTTAACGCTTATGATGTAACGGTGTATAACAGTCCGCAGATGCTCAGAAGTATGAAAAGATCGGATCTTGCTCCCGCTGTTTTCAGAGGCGTAAAGGATATTATGGACGGCAATCCTATTGATACTTCTCCAACGGCAAAATTTATAGATATTCCCACAAATGATTTTACAAAATATCAACAGGGAGTTTTTCTTTTGCTGTCTGATTTTTCACTTATCCATAAATCTTATTTAACAAAAAGTGTGAGAAAAGAATTTTTAATTAAAAAGTATATTATCAGCCGTGATATTTGTCCGGCACTTATACAGATGATAAAAGATGAGGCGCCGTGGTATGAATACGAGTGCCTGCTTGATATAAAAACAGCAATGCACCGTGCTGCGTATCCAGAAAAATAAAGGTGAAAGCCTATTGATAAAGGAGAAAAAATATGGCAGTTACAGTAAACAATTTAACAAATCAGAACAGAAAAATAATCAGTTCTCTCGGTTGCTTCAAAGTGCTTGAGTATGAAAAAGACCTGAGCGTTTCTGCCTTTAATGCGCAGACTGAATATTTTATGAGTAAGATGGATGTAAGACGCCGTCAGGTAATAGCTGAGCTGAACGGAAATTCCGTTGTAAC
Source organism: uncultured Clostridium sp. (assembly GCA_900547915.1). Lineage (GTDB taxonomy): Bacteria > Bacillota > Clostridia > Oscillospirales > Acutalibacteraceae > Eubacterium_R. The sequence continues at coordinate 799 of URIN01000112.1, forward strand.
ACAGGCAGGTTCAATGCAGTGGTTTACAGGTTCCGTTAAGGCAACAAGCGGAATAAAAGGTGTCGGCGATCTGCTCGGAAAGATAGTAAAAGGCTCCGTTACTAAGGAATCTGCCGTAAAGCCCGAATATGTAGGAAACGGACTTCTAGTGCTTGAACCTACTTATAAATTCCTTATCCTCCAGGAGGTCTCCGAGTGGGGTCCCGGAATGACTGTTGAGGATGGTATGTTCCTTGCTTGTGATGGCAGCGTTGCCCGCAATGTTACCGCACGAACAAATATTTCTTCCGCAATAGTTGGAAGCGAGGGGCTGTTCAATCTAACCCTCAGCGGCAGAGGTGTTGCCGTGCTTGAAAGCAATGTTCCTGCGGAGGAACTTATCGAAGTCAATCTTGATAATGACGAACTAAAAATTGATGGCAACCTTGCGGTGTGCTGGACTTCTTCACTTAAATTTACGGTTGAGCGCACAACGAAATCGCTTGCGGGCTCAGCGGTCAGCGGAGAGGGCTTTGTAAATGTTTACAGAGGAACTGGAAAAGTTCTTTTGTGTCCGGTTGCGCCTACAAACAATTTGTTTTCAGCTACAAACAGTATGTCCGCAAAATCCGCAGCTAAAAACTCAAATACTTTTGGTTATTAATAACGGCAAAATAAAAGGCACGCAGGTAAATAATCTGCGTGCTTTTTCTGTATATTTTTAACTAATCGTATCAGCCTAGTGCAACATCAAGAGCAAGCATAATGGTGAAACCTAGAGCAAAGCAAAGTGTGCCCGTGTTCGAATGTTTGCCGACATTCATTTCCGGTATAAGCTCCTCAACAACGACATAAATCATTGCGCCAGCCGCAAAGCTTAAAAGATAGGGAAGTATCGGCGTTACAAAACTTGCTGCAAGTATTGTTATAACAGCGCCGATAGGTTCCACTATTCCCGAAAGTGCACCGCCTATAAAGGACTTTGTTTTTCCCATGCCCCTGCTGTGAAGCGGCATTGAGATTATTGCGCCCTCCGGAAAATTTTGAATTGCTATTCCGAGTGAAAGCGCCAGCGCACCCGTAACTGTTATGTCAGTGCCGCCTGCCAGGAGTGCGGCGTAGACAACGCCTACTGCCATTCCCTCAGGAATATTGTGCAGAGTAACGGCAAGCACAAGTTTTGCAGACCTTGATATAGGGCTTTTTATGCCTTCCGGCGTATCGCTGTCAAGATGCAGATGGGGGATAATATTGTCGAGCAGCAGAAGAAAAAGCACGCCTGCCCAGAAGCCCACCACTGCCGGTATAAATGATAGTTTTCCCATGTAGTCTGCCTGTTCCATCGCAGGAATAAGCAGGCTCCATATACTAGCTGCAACCATAACGCCGCCCGCAAAGCCCGTAAATATCCTTTGAATATTTTCATTCAGTTCTTTCTTCATGAAAAATACACACGCGGCGCCCAAAACCGTGCCGGCAAACGGAAGCAGCAATCCCTGAATTACCTGTATATACATTTTATCACCGTAACCATATAAGTTAGCTAAGACTAACTTTTTTTATTTATTATATATAATATATCCTCCTCTGTCAAATGACTATGTATTTTGTATTTGACCGTCATCACTATTATATGTAAAATATTTTTCTGCGCCACAAAAAAACCGCCCCTTAAAAGGGACGGTTTTGATTAAGTATTCAGTTAATGGCGGTAGTGACTTTCATTTATGACACCGCAAACTCCGCATAAACACCATAGTGGTCGCTTACATAGCCGTTTGAAATATCGTCAAGCACCTGATAATCAACAGCCGTTATAGCATCAGAAGAAAAGATAAAGTCGATAGGCTCGGCGTTGTCCTGCTCTCCCCATTCCTGATAGGTGCCTTTTATCTCGTTTTCATTAGCTGCGGCAAGTGAGTCATTAAGAACAGACGATACTTCGCTGTGGGCGCTCATTCCTCTTGTCTGATTAAAGTCGCCTGATAATATAACGGCAGCGTCAGGGTACTGCTCAGCCAGTTTCAGCTCTTTGCTCAGAATAACTTTTGCGCCAAAGCCCTGTGCTTCCTCGCTAACGTTATCAAGATGTGTGTTCATATAAAGATACTGTTTGTTCGTTTCGTTGTTCTTAAGCAATACCCATGAACATATTCTGTTGCATCCCGCACCTTCGTAACGGCTTTCCTTATCAGGAGTTTCGGAAAGCCAAAAAGTGCCGTTATCAATAAGCGTGTATTTATCTTTAAGCCAGAAAACAGCATTCATTTCTGATGTTTTTTCACTGTCATCTCCGCCTCGCGCAACTCCGTAAGATTCATATTTCGGCATGAGTTCACTCAGCTTGCTCAGCCAGTTTGAATTCATTTCCTGCGTGCCGATAAAATCAGGATTTACCGTGTTCATATATGCGGCAAATTTTTTTACACGTGCCGATGACTGCGTTCCGTCAAGCAGACTTCCCCACGGAGCAGCGCAGTTGAAAGTAACAGCCGTAACGCTGTTTTGCTCTTTCCTTTCAATACTTGTGTAAATTGCTTCATTTGAACATGCAGACAGCGAAAATGCCGTTATAATCACCGTTAAAAATACTGCTAAAAACTTTTTCATTTACTTTCTCTTTTTCTTGTTTGAAATTTTAACTGCGATAACTGCTATTACAACACCTGCTACAACAACGCCTATAACGCATGGGATTGCAATTCTCAAAGCAGGAGGTAAATATCCTGATACTTGCTGCGGCATATCCTCGGGCAGCTGATAAAGTGTGCTGCCGTCATTGCTGCCATAAGCAATTCTTATAACATTAACACTGTATTTGTCCGTATTAACAGTTACTGTTTCACCATTTATCTCAAGTTGTTTTTCCTGTGGTGCAATATAGTAATCTGTGTCTATCTCGTTGCAGGCAGATTTGTAATCCGCAGAAATATACTGGTTTGATGCATAGTTTAAATTACCAAAACCGCTGAGGTTGAGGTTTACGGATCTGTCACTGTCTGTTGAGTTTACAAGTTTTACGTAAATTGCCTGCTCTTCTTCGTCTACGGTTACGCTCTGTGCAAGTTCCGTGACAGGTATATCGCCTGTAAACGATGCGTCAACATATTTTGTGCCTATGTTGTTTGAATAAAGCATCTGGGTGAAGTATGAAGGAGTAAGCACAGTTTTCTGCGAATCAAACCATATCATATTTACAGACCAGTTTTGTGAATTCACCTTGGCAAAAGTAGGCGCATATGCGGCCATTGCCACAACGTCGCTGTTGCGCTCAAACCCCGTCATATATGCCGCTTCTTCAAGAGCCTCAATCATATTGCTCTTTGTCTGGATAGTGCCTATGCCGTCTGCCGTTGCAGCATATTCACCTACAAATACCTTGGCTCCATTTCGGTCATAGCTGTCATATCTGTTATTTATTTCATACATATAACTGTTTGTAGTATAGTAATGCTCGTCAACATAACAGTCACTGTACTGAGAGTTTGCTTTATCCCAAGCGGTGTCAAAAGCATCACCTTCAAGCCAAGTACCAGCTGCGGTGATAACGGTTATGTCGGGGTATGCGGCTTTAACTTCCTTGTAAAGTGCATCGAAGTTTCTCCAGTAAACATCTCCCCAGTTTTCATTACCGAGACCTATGTATTTAAGATTATAGGGTTCTTCGTGTCCGTTAGCTGCTCTTATTGCTCCCCAGTAAGTAGTTGTAGCATCGCCGTTTGCATATTCTATAAGGTCAAGTATATCCTGAACATAGTTTTTCCACTCGGCTGTGCCCGGAGTCAGTGCAATCGTTTCAATATAAGCGTCAAAATCCGCTTCACTTGTGTATCCGAGTGCGTTTACCTCATTTATGCGGTTTTCAATGCCCTCTTTATCGTCCTCTGAAAAGTCGCGCACGTCAATAAGATACTGCCTGAACTCTTCATCGCTCATGGTCAGTTTTTTGAGAGCATCAACATTTATGTCATATCCGTTTCTGCCCTGGCAGGTAAGCCCTACGTTAAGGCAGGGAACAGGCTCGGCTCCCAGGTCAGCACACAGGTTAAAGTATTCGCCGTAACCCATTGCGTTTGAATTGATATAATAATCTCCCGCTTCATCGTTTCGCCAAACATTGTAGTTCTGCTCACGTTCCTCAAGAGGGCCGATAGTTGCTTTCCAGTCAAAAAGTCTTTCAAGAGAGTCACCTTCACAGAAACATCCGCCCGGGAATCTTATGAAAGAGGGGTTAAGGTCTTTAAGCGCATCAACAAGGTCTGCACGCAGTGTGGTGTATTTCCATTGTTCCTGCCCGTATCCGTATGAATCGTGCGGGATGAGCTGAACAAAATCAAAATACAGTGTGCCGTTGCCGTTGAATTCAATAGTAAGCGCACCATCCTCGGTAGCGGCAGATTTCAGTGTCGCTTCAACCTTGCGCCATGCGGCGTTGCAGTTTGAAATGTCTATTTGATATGCGGCAGCAGGATTTTTTTCGCCGTCAAGATATACCTGAACTGTGCCGTCAAAATCCACATTTTTTATATAGCAGGAAAAGTCATATTCAAGACCTTCCTTAAATCCCATATCCGCTGTTTGTTGTGATTTTTCATTTGGGTCATAAGTTTTGTAGTCCCAGTTTTCAACACAGCCTAAGTTTGTAACAAGTCCTCGCCCTGAAACGGAAAGTTTCTCATAGTGAGTATTGTTTTCATTCATCGGTTCATCTGTTGAAATCGTGTGTTCAATGTTTGTAAAATTCCAGTAGGACTCATTCAGTTCGGCGTTTTCCTCTGATGTGTCATTGTATTCAAAACTGTTGTTATAAACAAGATTTGAGACAAGACCGCCGTCTCCCGCCTTTGAAATGTCCTCTATAAACGCGCCGTAAAGCGTGCTCGAAACATCATGAGAAATGCTGTCTGCTGA
>URIN01000113.1 GCA_900547915.1 uncultured Clostridium sp.
TACACAAGGCTATTCGTCGGCAGCGTCAGATGTGTATAAGAGACAGGAATATTATAGCAAAGCTTGAATATTTTAATCCCGCAGGCTCGGTAAAAGACAGAGTTGCTTTTAATATGATAACCGAAGCGGAGAAAGCGGGCATACTCAAACCCGGCGCAACTATAATTGAGCCTACATCGGGCAACACCGGCATAGGACTTGCGGCAGTCGGCGCCGCAAGAGGATACAAAGTTATTCTGACAATGCCGGAAACGATGAGCGTGGAGCGCAGAAATCTTGTTAAGGCTTTCGGCGCTGAAGTTGTGCTTACTGACGGCGCAAAGGGCATGAGCGGCGCAATAGAAAAAGCGAACGAACTTAAAAAAAGCATTTACGGCGCAATTATTGCGGGCCAGTTTGAAAACCCGGCAAACCCACAGGCGCATTATGAAACAACGGGCCCTGAGATATGGCGCGACACAGAGGGAAAAATTGACGCTTTTGTTGCAGGCATAGGCACGGGCGGCACTATAAGCGGCGTTGGCAAATATTTGAAAGAGCAAAACCCCGATATAAAGATTATCGGCGTTGAGCCAGCCTCATCTCCTGTTTTGACAGAGGGACACGGCGGCGCACACAAAATTCAGGGTATCGGCGCAGGATTTGTGCCCGAAACACTAAACATAGATGTAATTGACGAGGTAATCACCTGCACTGACGAAGCGGCATACCAAACAGGAAACAAGATAGCCAAGGCACACGGAATACTTGTGGGAATTTCAAGCGGCGCCGCAGTATGGGCGGCGATAGAAATATCCAAGCGGCCCGAATTAGGCGGCAAAAACATAGTTGCGCTTTTGCCTGATACGGGCGACCGCTATCTTTCAACAGGCATGTTTGATTAACTGGCATAAGAAAAAGGCTCCCTTTCGAGAGCCTTTTTTTAATTTAACTATCAACCAATATTTCCGTTATTGTCACATGAAATGATAACAGTTACGGGAACAGTTTTCGTAATGATGCCCAGCCAATATTTTTTAACGACAAAATCACCTGTAGCAGTTCTGCCTGACTTTGTAGCTTTTGCTTCTGTAACCTTCCAAGCACTTTCAAAAATATTATATGACGTGGAGGCTATTGTACAGGTTGCCGAACTACCATTATACTGAAACGTGCCCCAAATAGTAACGCTCCACTGTTTCTCATCATCACCATTATAATAAGTAACGGTTTTACCCTGCTTCCTTGTGTAGGTAGTAAAAGGTGATATACACTCTTCCATCTCTGTAACAAAATAGCTTCCGTCATCCAAATACTGAATATCAGTGCTTGTTTTTAACGTTGACTGAGCAAAAACCGCAATGGGTGTTGATACACATAAAATAAGTGTTAATAAAACGATTGAAAGTTTTTTCAACATTTTCATAATAATTCTCCGTTCTCCGAATTAACTATAATGTAACTTTCCGCTGTATCCAATCTTGAAACAGCGCATCCAATCATAGTAGCAACACCCCAAACTACAAGAGCGGATATTAAGACGGATATGATTATCCGTCTAAAATTATATTTTCTTTTGATTGATTTTACATCTAAAGTATCCACATATAATTTTGCCACTTCTTCCTCTTCTCCGAAATGCAAAACTATATCGCCCATAGACACAACTTCATTTTCTTCCGCGTAATCATATATTTCATTTTTAAGTCCGCGGAGATATTTTCTTTTTGAGCTGATATCGCCGGGCATAAGACACTTTATATCGTTAAGATATCTGCTTATCTCTTTCTCTAACTCTTTGTGCATATTTTTCTGCATCGCTGTCCCTGCCAAGAATTCTGCTTACGTTTTCGCAAACCTTATCATAATCATTTAAAAGCTGCAGATAATAAAGCTTTCCTTTTTCTTCCATATGATAATATCTTCTTGTTCGCTTAGCGCCAACCTGCTTTATGTAATCCGTAATATAGCCGGCTTCACTCAGGCGAAACAGAATATTATAAAGCGAGCCTTCAAGAATGAAATATTGCCCGCCGCTTTTTTCTTTAAACGCCTGGGTTATCTGATAGCCATACAGATCCTCATTTTGAAGCAGGTGTAAAATAAGCATTTCGGCAGTGCCTCTTTTAAAATTATCTGAATTCTGCATTTTTCCCTCCTTATATCTTTATTTTGACATTATTATATCATCAATAATATTGAGTGTAAATACCTGTTTTGTAAATATATTTAAAACAAAAAAATAATAAAAGCTCCCCGATGATGGGGAGCTTTTTAATTTGCTTAATAAATTCTTATTTCTTTGCAAAATAGGGATAGAAAACGAGTACTGCAAGCGCCTTTACGTATTTCATAGCGTTTCTCCTTTCGTGTTTTCGTTACATCTACATTAAACACGAAAGTGAGCTGTTTTTCCACAAACTGTGCTTTACAGTGCGGTTTACATAACGCCTGTTTTACTTTACATTTTGCTTGATTTAAAAGATTTTGCCCTTTTTTTATAAATTGCGGCGGCTATTTTATAAACTGCATATCCTATTATAACGCCGATTAAATTCAGTACAATATCGTCCACGTCAAAACTGCCTACTTTGAAAATGAGCTGAAGCGTTTCCACAAGAAGAACAGCAACAAATGAAACGGCGGCGCATTTCCACAAAGCCCTAAGCTTTTTCTCAAGGCACGGTATTAAAAAGCCGAACGGAACAAAAAGCGCAATATTGCCGAATATATTAAAAAGTGCAATATCAGTATTAATTCGGTTTTCCCTGAGCGCGCGCCAGAAGCCGTTTATTGTTTCAAACGGAATAAGATTTACGGCGTACTTTGCATATTCCGAAAGCGGCTGAGCCTGGTCATAGACATTTCCGCGACCTCTTAAAAACAGAATATAAACAAGAGCCAGCACATAGACAGCAAGCGCCGCGCCTAAAATTATTTTTAAAGCTTTTTTCATTATGTTCTCTCTTTCTGCCCGCATAAATCAGCTTAAAGCGCGCGCCTTAAAATCCGTGTGTGTCTTTCACCGTCTGAGCCTTGCCTCAAGTCTGTAAATCGGCAGGCCCTGAGAAGCGAAGCGGTTTTCATATTCCGTTACTATATTGCCCTCAAAGGAGCTGTTATGTAAATCAAGGCTTACATTTGAAAGTACAAAACCAGACTGTGAAAGATTTTCTATTGAAAATTCAAAAAAGCGTGGGTTATCCGTTTTCTGGCAAATGACGCAGTCGTCAGTCATAAGCTGTTTATATATATCAAGAAAACGTGGGTGCGTCAGACGGTGCTTTGCATATTTTGCCTTGGGAAACGGACAGCTGAAATTGAGATAAATCTCGCTCACACTTTTTGAAGGTATGAAACGCGGCAGATATTCGGCGGCGCATTTCATAAAGCGCAGGTTTGGAATATTATCACGCATAGCGTTTTCAGCCGCGGCAACTATAACATTGCCCACCTTTTCCACAGCAATTATATTCTTATCGGGGTTGCGTTTTGCGTATTCGCAGGCAAATGCGCCTTTGCCGCAGCCTATCTCAAGCACAAGCGAATTTTTGTTGCCGAAAATGTCCTCTATGCTGTAAAGGCATTTATTCTCTTCTTCATTTTCAAAATTAAGATCCGCCGTGTCGCAATCGAGCAGGTAGCTTTCACACCCCTGCAGGCGTGCTTCAAGGTTTTTCTTTCTTCTCATTCTCATAAAATATTCTTCTCTTTCGTAAATCAGATTATCGTGCCGCCGCCCACAACGGTCTTTCCGTCATAAAGCACAAGCGCCTGACCCGGCGCCGCCGCTCTCTGCGGAGTGTCAAACACAACTTTTATTGTATCATCATCTGTCTGATAAGCCGTGGCAGGCTGTTCTTTCATATTATATCTTGTGCGGGCTTTAACGCGCATACCGTCCTCAATATGCGCAACGGACACAAGGTTTATATCACGCGCTGTTACTTCACGTGAGAAAAGTTCATCGCCCTCTGTCAGAATAACACGGTTGTTTTCAATATCCTTTGAGCAGACGTAAAGCGGCACACGGTATGAAACGCCAAGCCCTTTTCTCTGCCCTATGGTATAGCGGATAATTCCGTTGTGCGTGCCAACCTTTTCGCCCGAAACGGTTACAAAATCACCCGGCGGATACACTCTGCCTGTTTCACGCTCTATAAATGCGGCATAATCGCCGTCAGGCACAAAGCAGATATCCTGACTTTCCTTTTTATTTGAATTTACAAAGCCGTTTTCGGAGGCAATCTCTCTTATCTCGCTTTTGGTGCGTGTGCCAAGAGGGAAAACGCAGTGAGAAAGTATCTCCTGCGGCAGTGAATACAGAACATAACTCTGATCTTTGCCTGCGTCAACAGCTTTTTTTAAAACGTATCTGCCCGTGTTTTTATCCTGAGTGCAAACAACGTAATGCCCCGTTGCGATATAATCACAGCCAAGCTCCTTTGCTTTTTCATAAAGCGCGCCGAATTTTAGAAAACGGTTGCAGTCAAGGCACGGATTGGGCGTTGCGCCGTGCTCATAAGTGTTTATAAATTTATCTATTACTTTATCTTTAAATTCCTTTTGCAGGTCAAAAATATAAAACGGGATGCCGAGACGTTCTGCCACTGCCGCGGCGTCTTTTTCATCCTGCTCATCGGCGCCGCCCCACAGGTGCATCATTGCGCCCACACATTCATATCCTGCTTTTTTCATTAAAAGGGCGGCAACGCTGCTGTCAACGCCGCCGCTCATTGCAACAAGTGCTTTTTTGCTCATGCTGACTTTCATAGCCTTTCATGCTTTTTAATGGTAAATAAAATATCAGCCGCCGTACTCAATCATTTTATCAATACAGCGCCTTGCTCTGTTCATAATATCACTGTCAAGCTCTATCTCCTCGCCGTCTTTACCCGTACAGCAGAGATAAACCTCCGGCAGGGTGGTCAGGCGCATATTTTCACAGATAAGTTCTTTTGAAACAGGGTAAAATCTTTTACCCGGGCAGTCAAACTGCAAATGGGAAACGATACTGTTTTCCGTGCCGATAATAAACTCGGCGGCATCGCTGTTTTTGGCATACTGCATAATGCCCGCAGTTGAGCCTACATAATCGGCAAGCGATGTAACCTCCGGTTTACATTCGGGGTGCACAAGGAAAAGAGCGTTCGGGTGAGACGCTTTTGCGGACAAAACGTCCTCTTTTGTAATCTTTGCGTGCTCGGGGCAGCCGCCCTGCATAAGTATGATATTTTTATCGGGGCAGTTTGCCGCAACGAATGAACCCAAATTTATATCGGGTACAAAAATAACGTCTTTTTGCTCAAGCGCAGACACTACTTTTACGGCGCAGGACGATGTTACGCAGACATCGCTCACTGCTTTAAGTTCTGCCGTGGTATTCACATAAGCCGCAACCGCCGCCTGAGGATATTTTTCTCTGAGCGCAAGAATATCGGACGGTGTGAACTGCTCCGCCATGGGACATCCCGCCTGAGGATGCGAAAGTATTACACGCTTTTCGGGTGAAAGTATTTTGCACGTTTCCGCCATAAAGCGCACGCCGCACATAAGCACGGTTTTGTTTGCCACGCTTTTTGCCTTTACGGACAAAGCATAGGAATCGCCCGTAAAATCAGCCACCTCGCATACCTCACGCGGCTCATAGG
>URIN01000114.1 GCA_900547915.1 uncultured Clostridium sp.
GTATAAGAGACAGTCTGTATCCGCCAAAACTACAACGGGTTTTTTCATTTTTTATCCCTCCTATATTCTAATAAGGAAATCCTCATTTGCCAGTCTAAGCCTATCTCCTGATTTCACAGAGTATAATTCTTCAGCAACAAGACGAGTTGAATTAAGAAAACTACCATTGGAACTATTCATATCCTGAACAAAATACTCCCCGTTTCTAAAAATAAATTTGCAGTGAGCACTACTAATAGCAGGATTTCCTGGAATTACAGCGTTAACCTTGGAGGCCACGCGGCCCAAAATAAATTCAGATGTATTTATATTAAATTCACAAGGTACTTTTGCATTAATTGATACAAGATTAAGCAAAGGCTGGCGTGATGAAAATTTATAATTATCACCTGTGCACTGAGCAGATATTTTTCTATAAAGATCATCAATATTCAGTGACGCATTTGACAAATACATAGAGATCTTACTTGTTTTATCAGAAGATAAAACTGGTGTGGTTGAAATAATCTGAATAAGCTGTGTTCTTAATTCATTAAGGAAATTCTCTTCACCAACGGTATTTGAGGCTATCGGTAAATATATCAAAGAAACACCAAGAGTCTTTTGATTCACAAATATTTTCTCAGGCGAAATATCTATATTTTGATAGGATAAAAATCCTATGCTTTTTATTTCAAGAAGCACTTCAAAAAGATTTTTTAAGATTACGGCAAAAGATTCAGGATCAATTGAGAGCAATATTTTGCTTAAGCTTTTGTTTTCTCCAATAAAATAAACCAAACTAATTCTGCCGTTGAACATTGCCCTGGAGCATTTTATGAATCCACCAGTCTGTTCTTTATTTTTCAAGACCTTAAAATCAGTAAGAGAAAACATACTATTATCGCTCAAAACATATCCCGGGTTCTGAGCAAATTGCATTTCAGTTATTTTGTCTTTGCGAATTAATTCATTCATTTAAAATACTCCGTGATTCATTAAAATCATAAATATATGTTTTTTTATTCAAAAGCGCATATTTTTGACTTTAATCCCGACACGGCATATGCCGTGCCGGGTTAAATTCTATTTAGCTTTAGGCTTTTTCTTCGTCATTATTGTTTTTACGTTTTTTAAGATAGACAACAAGAAATACACCTATAATTATTGCTGCCAGAGCTCCTATGCTGCCCCAGAAAAGCGGTTTATTTGCATACCACAGTACGAACGGGTTTGTATCTACCGTTACATTATTAAGGAACGTAAATTCACCAAGATCATATTTTTCCTTATCAGGTGCATCAGAAGAAGTATTAATAACATTTCCTGCCTTATCAACTATCTTGAAAATAATTTCATCTTCATTGAATCCGTTTTCAACAGTAATACTTCCGCTGAAAGAAGAGTAATTGTCGCTCTTTCCGTTTTCAGACTTACCTGAAATAACCTCATCCATCTTGATTATTTCAGGATTGGTATCTTTGGCGCCTTTGTATATTGTAATTGTATCTATTGCGATGTTATCACTTATTTCGTAATTAATAGTAAGCGATTCTGCGTTTGCAATAACCTGATCTCCGCTTAGTTCAACATCGTCTGAATATACATTTACGATCTGAGGTTTAGTAGCATCAATAATAAATGATGCATCTTTTCCGGCTAATTCGTTCTGGCTGTTATAAATGTTTTCCTTTGTCATTTCGGGAGTGTTCTGAGAACCATCCTCTGATGAAACATAAATATTATATATGCCATCAGCAGCAAATACTGACTGTGGAATTGTGTAAAAATTCTCGTACCAGCCGCTTTCGCCAATACTGTCTCCCGTATTCGAATTTACATTTGCGTCAAGAGAAACAGGAGCACTGTCTCGTGTTACCTGAATTATCTCATCACTTATAGGACTTGCATTGTACTCAGTAATTACGACATTTCCGCTCAATGACTGATTATAAGTGTTTGATATTGCATTATTAAGAACATCATTGAACACATACACAGAACCATATCTGTTTACTGTGAAAGTTTCTTCTGCTGTATTGCTGTTTCCTGCCTTGTCTGTAAGTACAACGGTAAGATGGTAAATACCGTCATTTGTAATTTCATCCGGGAAATTATCGCTGGTGAAAGTACCATTACCATTAGGTATTGAAAGTAAATTCTCAATTCCTTCATCTGTTGAATTTCTTGTTTTTCTTGTAAGAATTACATTTACATTACTATAATTAACATCATTTACGTTTATGATAGGTCTAACAATATCGTTAAATGATTTTAAATCGGTAACATCACCGTTTTCATTGTTACTGAAAGATATGCCAACGTTATCGATTCTCTGGTCAACAGTAAAGTCATTAGCCGCAACTGATGAACCATAATCCACACCATTATTTACGTTACCGGCCATATCATCCATTGCAATATCAAATTTGTAATCGCCGTCTGCATTATAATTAATTGTTGCAGTATGGACGTCACCATTATTGCTCCAGCTTACTGAAGGCAAAGTAATATTGCTGCCACTAAGTGAAGCCGCACGTGTGAATACTACTCTGTTAACATCAAAATTATGTTCTGTAATAACAATAGTAGCAGTTCTTGAAGTTTTGAAATATTTACCGTTTTGTGCATTGTTATTGTTGTATGAGACAGAAATAACAGGTGCTGTTTTATCAACAGTAAATGATGTAGGCGCTACTGAATTACCATAATTAACGCCATTATTTTTGTTCTGCGCCCTGTCAGTATAAGAAACAGAGAATGTGTAATCGCCGTCCGAATCATAAGTAATAGAAGTTATGTGGCGAGTATCATCACCGTTTGAAGATGTTCCGGCTTCATCACGCCAAGACAGCGCTACCGGATATGTCTTTCCGTCTTTTGTAACATTAACAACAACATTCTCTGAATTGAAATTGCGCTCTGAAACAACTATCGTAGCAGTACGATTTGCATCGAAATATGCAATACCGTTGCCAGATGTAGTATCAGCATTATTATTGTTGTATGATACCGCTATTGACGGAGCTGTTTTGTCTATACCGAAAACATAATAATCATAGCTGATATTACCTGCCCTATCGGTAAGTTCAACAACAACTACCATATCGTTATGATTACCGTCAACTGTAATTGAACCGGTCATCTGAGTAACAAGATTTTCATCATTTTCAGTAATGTTCCAACCTTTAATTTGAGTGGTATTTGCATCTATAACATTTGGAACATCAAAATAATCAGAACGAGATACACCGCCTTCAATAATAGTCCACTTAACATTTCTTATTCCTGAGTAAGAATCAGAAACAGTTACATTAAATGTTTGATTACTGTTATAAAGCGGAACCTTAACAGTACTGTCGGGGTAAGAAAGTTCATTATCAGCTACTGCGTCATTATTCAAATTATAAGAATAACTGTATGCAGTGTTCTGAGTGCCGACAGCCTGTGGTGCAACTATCGAAATAGAGGAAGTTTCACTATGTTTATCTATGGATTCTACAACTGTGCCATCAGGGTGAACAAAATCAGATACATTGTCAACATTATCTGTTGCTTTTGCATATATTTGTCCTTTAAATCCTTTTTCAACTTCTATTGAAAATGAAGTTGAAGAACCATCAGCAAGCGTGGTGCTTTCTCCCTCTAAGTATTTTTCACCATTCTCATCAATCAGCATATAACTAATTGATTTAACTCCAGAATTTATTTCGTTATTCACCTGAGGATCTTCTGCAGTAATAGTCACTTCAACATCTTGTTTAAAATAGAAACCGTAATTTGTGGTTTCAACTGCAGATTTACTTCCTTCTTCATATCCGCTGCCATCAACAGGATCAAACTCAAAACCTTTGATTACTGGAATAGTTGTATCTTTATAGACCGTAAAAGTCTCTTCGTTGTAATTACCTGAATTATCAATTACAGCAACCTTAACAACATATTTTCCATTTTCATCAGCAGTAAGACCTTCTGTTGTTACCGAAAGATTTTTTGAATAAACCGGTGTTCCGCTATCTTGAATTTTTTCTTCAATTGGGTAAACCTGAGTTCCATCGTCATTGCTGCTCTTACCGTTAATTGTTACATCATAGCTAAAAATACCAGAATCATCATCTTTTACAGTGATATCAAATTTTGCATCACCGTTATATATTAATTCACTTGGATCATTCTCTGTTGTGAACTGTTTTCCAGAAATAGATGTTGGATTTATTTCAATAGTAGGTTTATTGCTTTCAATCATTATTATATTGATTTCATTATCATCACTGCTAAGATCTGGAGAATCAATATTGGAATTACTGGAAGTAATCATTGTCCATTCTTTTGTCGGATTTCCTAAATCATCAGTAAGTTTATAATAAACATTACCCTTGAAAACGCCGCCAAAATCATCTTTAACAGTAACTGTAGTTTCTCCATTTTCTGATGTATATAATTTGCCCATGCTTTCACTTACATCACTACCAGGAGTCAATGAATTTTCAGGAACAAAAAGGACCTGAACATAAGGAATATCAGATTTTTTGCGTAAGCCAACACCGCTGTCAGTTACTGAAAAATCGACTGTTATTTTTTCGTCCAGCCATTTACCGAAGCCTATGGCATTAAGTATCCTGTGAAAAATACTATCATTATTATTTTTAAAATTAATTGGCTTTATTGGATTATTATTTTCATCTTTCTTGCTATAATCAAGCACAGGAGCCTGTGTATCGTTATTTACCGTAAAGGTTTTTGTTGAAACGTTGTCAACATTGTCTTTTGCGGTTACCGTGTAAGTAACAGTTCCGGTATAGCTATTAACGGGGATATATTCAATATAATAATTACCATCGGAACCAAATACATCTACTGTTTCATTTTTCGTGATTTCATCTTTTACATAGCTTCTGGTAGCTGTAACAGAATCGACACCGGAAAGTTTATCATCTACCGTAAAATTAATATTTGTGGATTGGTTGTTATAACTATCTATATTTTGTAAATTTTGAATAATCGGTGCTTCCTCATCAAAAACGATATTAATCGATCCGCTTACAAAATATGTATTTTGTACAATAAATTTTAAAGCGCCCAAATAATCAACAAGTCTTACTGAATTAATTACGGCATTATCTGCAATAGTTATATTTTCAGCTTTAACTACATTCTTGCCGTCTATTTTTGCAGTTATTGAATCTATGGAATAATCATTTTCTTTTACAGAAAGAGTAGCGAAGTTGCCCTTTTTAACATAGTATGTATCTCCAACCTTAACTGCATTTTCAACATTAATAAAATCGTCAACAGTGTAATTTTCAAGGGTTGTAGTGTCTATATCATTTAATATGATATCTACATTAGTGGGATTAGATTCTGCCTGAATAGTAAAAGTATAGCTGTCATCTACATAGTTAACCGGAACATCATTTCCATTTACAGATACATTTGAAATAAATTTTCCTTCACTGGGTTTTACTGCAAACGAAACACTATTTGTTGCTGTTACCAGATTTCCCGAATTGAACTGATTTTCTTTATATGTAGCAGTAACTACATTTTCAGAATCTCCAGAAACTCTATAGTTAACTACATAC
>URIN01000115.1 GCA_900547915.1 uncultured Clostridium sp.
CGAGATAGGAGTCCGTCTCGTGGGCTCGGAGATGTGTATAAGAGACAGCATCTTGCTCTGCACATCGGAAAGTTCTTTTTCATTCGGGTCACGGTCACACTCATAGTGAACGAACCTGCTGGGGTCGGCGTCTTTTATCCACTTATACATTTTTTTAGGAGTTTCGCCGCCAAGGCTTTCGTTACCAAGGCTCCAGCAAACTACGCAGGTGTGGTTTTTATCTCTGTTATAAAGAGCCTTTAATCTGTCCATACACGCTTTTTCCCATTCGGGGCGTGAATCGGGCAGCTGAGGGCAGCCTATAATTTTTGACCAGCCTGTTCCGTGGGTCTCCATATTATTTTCATCTATAATATAAAGGCCGTATTCATCACAAAGTTCAAGCCATCTGGGGCAGTTGGGATAGTGCGAAGTGCGCACTGCGTTTATATTGTTCTGCTTCATAAGGCGTATATCGGTGAGCATAAGCTCTTCCGTCATATATCTGCCTCTTTCGCAGTCAAACTCATGACGGTTTGTGCCCTTGAACACAACTCTCTGCCCGTTAATACGTATGATCCCGTCTTTTATTTCAATTTTTCTGAAACCGAATTTAGAACTTATATATTCAATAGGTATGCCGTTGTTTTTAAGGGTTATTACAAGTGTGTAAAGATTTGGGCTTTCAGCGCTCCAGAATTTTGCGCCCGTAACTATAGCGCGCAGGCTTGTAACATTATCTTCCTCGGCATATCTGCTGTCTATTGCAACGGTCTCACCGTTTTTATCAAGTATGCTGATATCTATGGACAGACCTTCGTAAGCGCCGTTCGTTTTTACAAGAACGTCAAAATAACCGTCCGTCATCGTTTCGCTCGGCTCTGCACTAATGATAAAATCACGTATATATTCACGTTCAGTGGTATAAATATAAACATCGCGGAATATTCCCGCCATGCGCCACATATCCTGGCACTCAAGCCAGCTTCCCGTACACCAGCGGTAAACTTCAACACCTATAACGTTTGAGCCCTCAACAAGCCAGCGTGAAATATCGAACTCGCTTCTGTTGAAAGTGGATTCGCTGTAGCCAACTCTCTCTCCGTTTACGTAAAGATAAAAAGCCGACTCAACGCCCTCAAAGCAGATAACAACACGCTTTGAAAGCAGGGATTTGTTTATATGTATTCTTTTGAGATAGCAGCCAACTGGGTTATTTTTAGTGGGTGCACTTGGCGGGCAGATGTCCTCACTGCCCTCCCACGGGTAACGAACATTGCAGTACTGATTTCTGTCATACCCCTGCATAGTCCACGAGCCCGGCACCTGAATACTATCCCAATTATGGGCATCATAATGGGGCTGGGCAAAATCCGTGGGTTTATACGCATAATTCTTATAGAGTTTAAACTTCCACTTGCCGTTAAGAAGCTTGCAATTAGAGGATTTATATCGCTCGCACGCAGCCGCCTCCTCAAAATTGGCATACGGCATAAGCGTAGCGTGCTGCGGCAGTTTGTTTATACCCGTAATCTCGGGGTCTGACTGCCATTCAAGATATCCGTCAAAAAAATTTCTGTCCATATAGCAAAACTCTTTCCAGTAAATGATTTATATTATAATTAAAATTATCTGCGGTGGATAATGCCTTCGTGAAAGCCTTCCTGCTTAATACATACGCGCACCGATTCCAGAAGTATTCTCAAATCAAGCCCGAGACTCCAGTTATCGCAGTACTCTTTATCGTATTTCATTTTTTTCATAAGTGAGATACTGTCTCTTCCCTTGACCTGAGCAAGTCCTGTAAGACCAGGTCTGAAACGGTAAACACCGTATTCAAGACGCAGGCGGTGTGCTCTGATCTCACTTGAGATAAGCGGTCGGGGGCCAACAAAACTCATATCGCCTTTAAGTATATTCCACAGCTGTGGGAGTTCATCAAGGCTTGTCCTTCTGAGAAATTTCCCCAGCTTTGTAATATACTGCTCAGGGTTTTCAAGTTCACCTGTAGCGCAGTTCGGCGTATTATTTTTCATAGTCTGGAATTTGTAGATTTTAAAAGGCTCGCCTTTTCTGCCTCGCCTTTCGTGAGTGAAAAACACTTTAGTATCAGGCGTAAACAGATTGATAACGCATATTATAAGAAACAGCGGTGAAAGTATTATAAGCGCAAAAAAAGACGCTATTATATCAAACAGCCGCTTAAACTTTATGGGCGCAAGCCATTTTTTCAAAAAAGCTTTCATAACTGTGCTTCCGTTGCAATTATGCCTTTTATAAGCAAGGCTCTGCACGGCGCCGCTTCGGCACCTCCTATTTTAATGGGCGGAGCAAACAAAAAATACTCCCCCGGCGCAATATCTGTTAAGTCGATTCCTTCCAGAACGGCAATACCGTTATTAAGCAGCTCTCTGTGAACGGAGCCTTCATTTTCCTCAGAAGCTATGGACACGGAATCAATGCCCACCAGCTCAATATTGAATCTGCAAAGCTCAAACACTGCGTTATCCATAAGATACCCGTTTGAGGCGCATTTTATAATAAGCCGTTTGCAGTCCCACGGCAGATTTTTTTCTATCCACTCTGCCGTTACAGGTCCGTTTGCCTCTCTTACGACACACCTGCCCACAAACTTTGAAGGTGAAAGGCGGTCAACGCTGTCTCCGTCATCAAGAAAATGAAGCGGTGCATCGATGTGAGCGCCTGTGTGAAGGCACATTGATATATCAGAAAGATTATAATCACTGCCGGTTTTTATCTGAGCACGGCTTTCAAGGATTGGTTCACTGTCCCCGGGATAAAGTTTCGCGCTGAAAATATCCGGCGTTATATCATAAATAATCATCTTTTACCTCTGCAGAAAAACTGCCGAAAATACAAAAAGACCCATATATGCACACAATTTTTCACAATTATACCATATGTGCGCACATTATGCAATTTATGTTACCACTTTTTAATAATTTTGACACTTTTATAAAAAGCGCCCAAAAAGCTCCCCGCAAAAACGGGGAGCCAACTGTGTTTATATATATTATTACCACTTATTGTGAACGCGTTCCGCAAACGCCATTCTGTCTTTTATTTTGATTTCAGTGCCGTCATCAAGTATTGCCGTACCCGAGATAAGTCCGAATACCTGATGCGGAATCATACACATTACTTTTGCGTCAATGGGATCGTATCTGTCAATAACGGGCTTAAAGTCCATTTCAAAACGTCCGTCTGACGAAGTGAAAGTCCACGGTTCAGTGTAAAGATACTTTTTGCCGTCCATAGGAATATTGAACTTTACATCTTCAAGCTTGTGGGCTTTGCCGTTGTAGAACAGCATATTCTCACTTGCGGCGCTGGTGTTGCCGAAACCATATCCTATATTAAATCCGAAAACGTTTCCGTCATCAAGCACCGTCTGTCCCGAGCCCCAGAGCCACGTGTTATCATAAGTCCAAACGCCCCTGCCCCAGTCAAGCGTTGCGAGCGCCCCGTTTTCACGATTAAATACACGGCGTTTTCCGTCATATTCAAAAAAGCCCTCTGCTCGCATGCAGTTGATCTTTTGATTATAGTAGAAATGAGCTTGTTTATCAAACGGCGTGGCAATAACCATGCTTTCAGATGGAATTTCAGTAAGGCGAATATCAAAAATAAGCGCTTTTTTAGTGTTGCAGTAATTGTCAAACGAGCCGTAAAGGCGGCGCTCACTGCCGTTATTTTCAAAAGAGAAATCTGCCGTGCCGGCGCGTGCGTGAATGTCGCCTTTCTCACTTGTGGGAGGCAGATTCACGCTGCCCATCGGAAACAGTTTTATCTGCGCACCGTTCATCTGGCGCGGTCTGTCTCCGAAACGGAGAATGGACGCTGAAACGGTGCCGACATATCCCGCGTCTGAAATAGTAAGGCAGATACCGTAATCCTGCGTGCCGATATAGTAATAGTCCCATTCTTTAATGCGTATTTTCGGAGCTTTAATATCCGCACGTGAATACTGCCACAAAAGCTTTTTGGCATATCCGGGCTCAGCAATATTACCGTTTTCATCAAGCAGTTTCTGAGGTCTTGTTATTTCATGCTGCATAAAAGCACCTCCGTTAAATATAGCGATTAATTATTTTATATTCTTCAATAAGATCTTGCGGTTTCATACGCGCGTTTGCAGGACTTGTGGACGGCAGGCATACGGCATCAATACCTGTCTTATCACGCTGATAAGCACAGTAGTACTTATATGCTGTTTTTCCTGTAGTGAAGATCATTTTTATATCCGCCGCGCTGAGTATTTCGCTTAAATCGTTCGGCTGAGCGTTTTTTATACTGCTGTCCGCCGCTCCTGTAATGTCACAAGAACTCAACGTATCCCACAGCGCAATTCTGTTTCTAAACAAAAACTCGGTTTTCTGCTGAATTGTTTGCGGCACTTCCTCGCCGCGCACCGTGGCGATAACACGCCAAAATCGGTTTTGCGGATGACCGTAATAAAAATTGACTTCCCTTGATTTAGGAGAAGGCATAGTGCCTAAAATAAGGATTTTGCTGTTTTGATCATAAATGGGATCAATGGTGTGAATAATATGTTCGTACCTCATAATTTGATATTACCACAAACATATTAAAAATAAAAGTGAGAAAACAGCAAAAAAGGTGTTGACATTGTAAATTTTTTTTGCTATTATATTAAAGCACTTGAGAGTTGCAGGTAATATACATTCCTCAATAGCTCAGTCGGTAGAGCATGCGGCTGTTAACCGCAGGGTCGTTGGTTCGAGTCCAACTTGGGGAGCCAAAAGAAAAGGAATCGCTTTTGCGGTTCCTTTTTTCTTTTTGTTTAAACGTACCGAAAAGGGGAAAAGCTCAGACCCTGCGTAACAGACGTATATGCAAAACCGCTGTTAACACAAATTTATATCAAATCAAAAAGCCCGTATTTTCATACGGGCTTTTTCTTATTTGAACGGAGCATTTATTTTTCCTTTGATATTGTAACGGTGCTTTGCCCTCTGTGTCTGATTATTTGCTGTGTGGTGAAAGAACCGTCATTTTTTATATTTATCAGCTGTCCGCCTCTGAAAGGCACAACGTATATATTATGGTCGCAGGAAGGGCCGTAACTAAGGCGTATTCCCTGATATTCAGCCGTGTAGTTGTTCATATGATCATGACCGGCAAAACAGCCTTTTGTTGAGCCGAGTTCAACCATTTTTTCAAACATTGCGTCATCCACTACAGGACAGCATTCCTTTTCAAAACGTCTGCCGGTGATTATTTTGCCCTCGTCATATGCTGTTTTGTATTCCTGCATGGGAACGTGGAAAAATGCCAGTGAGGGAACAACTTTGCTTTCATCACCATTAACTTCCTTGGCAATTTCCTTTATTGTTTTTTCATACCATTCAACTTGGTTGTCATGAAAATGGTCATACCCTCCGTTAACATCATCGTAGCTGTGGCTGTCCATCATAATAAGAGAAGTTATAACTTTTCCGTTTTCATCTTTAACGTTGTAGTAGTAATTTCCCATACCGTCAACATCTTCGTCTCCGGGCTCGTATATACAGTATGTAAGGCT
>URIN01000116.1 GCA_900547915.1 uncultured Clostridium sp.
CTCGTGGGCTCGGAGATGTGTATAAGAGACAGATATATGAGTTAAAACTCAGATTCGGAGGTTTAAAATGGCTGATTATGAAGTTTACGACGTGTCTGAAGGAGTGCAGATAGTCTGTGTTCCTGCCGACCGCTTTAAAACAAATGAAATTTCAGTTTCGTTCGCCTGCCCGCTAACTGCTGATGCGGCGGCGGTAAATGCGGTAGTGCCGTTTATTCTTTCAAGAACGTGTGCAGAGTATCCGTCTATTCAGAAACTCAACAGAAAGCTTGCGTCACTTTACGGTGCTCAGGTTGAACCGTTAGTTTCAAAAACGGGTGAAGTGCAGCAGCTGAAGATTGGTATGACCTGCCTTGATGACAGATTTTCACTTGACGGTGAAAAGATAACATCTGAATGTGTAAAGCTTCTGCTTTCTATGGCTTTTAAGCCGTCTCTCGATGATAACGGCGTTTTTCTTCATGAAAATGTTGAAAGGGAAAAGCGGGTTATCATTCAAAAGATAGAGAGCGAGGAAAATGAAAAAAGGCTGTATGCTCTACACAGGGCAGAGGAGATAATGTTTGAGGGCGAGCCTTATGCTGTAAACAGATACGGCACAAAGGAAAGCGTTTTGGCAGTAACGGCACAGTCTGCCGCCGCTGCGTGGAATAATCTGCTCTCAAGCGCAAAAATAGTTGTTACGGTTGTCGGCAACGCAGATGTTAATGAGATATCTGATATGCTGCGCGACAGGCTTTCGTTCGTTGAAAGAAACTTCAAACCTCTTTCAAAAGCGCAAATCAACAGCACCGTTTTAAAGGTAAAGCGAGTTGAGGAAAGGCAAAAAGTCCGTCAGGGCAAGCTTGTTATTGGTTTTAGAACATCATACGATACAAATAACAGACAGAATGCAGCGGTGCTGCGTTCGTTTGCGGATGTTTTCGGCGGCGGCCCTTATTCAAAACTCTTTGCAAATGTGCGTGAAAAAATGAGCCTTTGTTATTACTGTTCGGCAAGACCGTCACGCCAAAAAGGCTATGTAATGGTTCAAAGCGGATGTGAAGAGGATAATATGCAGAAAGCCGAAAACGAGATACTCAATCAGCTTGAGGAGATAAAGAAAGGTAATTTCGATTACGAGTTCGCTTCTTCAAAGGCTGCGATTACGGATGCGCTCGATTCCGTTTACGATTCTCCTGAAACGATAGAGAGCTGGTACGGTGTTCAGATACCAGATGAAAGCTATTCTTCGCCTCAGGAAAACGCGGCTCTGAATAATGCAGTAACAAAACAGCAGATTATCGACTGTGCAAACAGCCTTAAACTTGATACCGTTTATAAGCTTGTTTGTGAAAAGGAGGAAGTAAAATGATTCACGAATCTCCCGAACTCAAAGAAAAGCTTTATGAAATAGATCATAAATCAGGGCTTAAAATATTTGTTATGCCCAAGGAAAACTATAAATCAACTTATGCTGTTATAGGCACAAAATACGGTTCTATAGACACCTGCTTCAAACGAAGCGATAAAGCTGATTTTACCCGTGTGCCCGAGGGAATTGCCCATTTCCTTGAACACAAACTTTTTGAAAGTGAAGAGCTGGATGCGTTTACAAGATATGCGGAGACGGGCGCGTCGGCAAATGCCTACACTTCCTTTGATAAGACCTGTTATCTTTTTCAGTGCTCAGACAGATTTGAAGACAGTTTAAGAATCTTGCTTGATTTTGTAACACATCCGTATTTCACAAAAGAAACGGTTGAAAAGGAGCAGGGTATCATAGGCCAGGAAATCACAATGTATTATGATGTTCCCGGCTGGATGGGCACTTTTAATCTTCTTAGATGTCTTTATAAAAATCATCCTGTAAGAATAGATATTGCAGGCACGGTGGAATCTATTTCACAGATTACAGATAAACTGCTTTATGACTGTTATAATACTTTCTACAATCTAAATAATATGGCGCTGGCTGTGGTTGGCAACGTGGACGAGCAGACAGTTTTGAAGATATGTGATGAGATGCTTGAAAAATCTGAAGACGTAACTATTGAGCGTGTGTTTGATGAAGAGCCGCGTGATATAGTAAAGCCTTATGAGGAATATCACCTTGCGGTTAGTATGCCGGTATTCTCGTTCGGATATAAAGAGGCTTGCAAAACACCCGAGCGTACAATTAAAGAAATGGTTGAAATGGATATTCTGCTTGAGATACTTGCGGGTGAAACTTCAGACCTTTATGGCTCACTTTTTGAAAAAGGACTTATTAATTCCAGTTTCTCAAAAGAATATTTTACAGGCAACGGTTATGAGGCGGTAATATTCGAGGGTGAAAGCACCGATGCTAAAGCAGTTGCCCGGGCAATCAAGGACGAGGTTGCAAGACTCAGAAAAGACGGCATTTCAGACACTGCGTTTGAAACGGCGCGCAGAAGTCTTTACGGCAGAGAAATTATGTCTTATAATGTAACGGATGACGTTGCAAACGCAATCATCGGCTGCTATTTTGCCGGCTACGGAATATTTGACGCACTTGAAATTTATAAGAACGTTACAAAGGCTGATATTGAAAAGCTCCTTTCCGAAAAGCTGGATGAGAAATACAGTGCGCTATCGGTTGTAAAATCAGAGGAAGAATAACGGAGAATTTGTTATGAGTAATTATACAGAGGTGTTTTTTGACGGGCTTGGAATCAGTTTCAATATTCCGTCTGTCGCATTCACTATTGGCGGCTATGAGGTGCACTGGTACGGCATCATAATCGCCTTCGGTTTTGCTCTTGCCGTGCTTTACGGCGGGCGCACGGCTTACAAATGGAAAATGAGCCTTGACGGAATGACCGATGTCCTTATTTGGGGCACTCTTTTCGGTATTGTGTGCGCAAGGCTTTACTATGTTGTTTTTGAGTGGGATTATTTTTCTCAGAATCCCAGTGAGATTATCGCTATTTGGCACGGCGGAATTGCCATTTACGGCGGAATTATAGGCGCTCTTATAGGTGGCTATATCGGCGCAAAGATAGGCAAGATAGATTTTGCAAACCTGCTTGACATCGGTGCTCTCGGTCTGCTTATAGGTCAGGGCATAGGAAGATGGGGCAACTTCTTTAATCAGGAGGCTTTCGGTACAAATACCGAAACGGCGCTCTTCCGTATGTGGTCCACCAAAATTCGAGATGAGCTTGCGGCAAATCAGTATGACCTTCTGCAAAAAGGTATGGAAGTAGATCCGAATACTGCAGTTCACCCCACATTCCTTTATGAGAGCGTGTGGTGTATAGCACTTTTCCTTATTCTTCATTTCTTTGTTAAGAACAGAAGAAAATTCAAAGGCGAAGTCTTTTTGCTTTACGGTATAGGATACGGCCTTGAAAGAATGGTTGTTGAGGGATTAAGAACAGACAGCCTTTATATCGGCTCATCTAATATACGTGTAAGTCAGCTCCTTTCAGCGGTAATCGTTGTTGCGTTTACAGTCTGGTTAATAGTGTTCTTTGTCAAACTGAAAAAAGGCACGCTGCCCAGAAAGTATCTCATCAACTCTCCTCCGCTTGAGCCTGTTTATTGCCCTGTACCGCAGAAATATAAATATTCTCAGTGTGCAAAATCAGAGGAAAACAGTTTCTTTTTCAGAGTATCGAATAATTGATTTGTTTGCCGCAAAGCGGCAGGAAAGGTATTTAATTATATGAATATTATTGACGGAAAAGCAGTTTCAGCCGCAGTTCGTGAGCGCGTAAGGCTTGAAACTCAGGAACTTAAAAAGCAGGGAGTTACCCCCGGTCTTGCCGTTATTATAGTAGGTGATGACCCCGCGTCACAGGTGTATGTTAGAAATAAGGAAAAGGCATGCGCCGAAGTTGGATTTTACAGTGAAAAATTTGCTCTTCCTGCAAGCACAACTCAGCAGCAGCTCAATGAACTTGTAAAAGAACTTAACGGCAGAAAGGATATAAACGGCATTCTCTGCCAGCTTCCTTTGCCTAATCATCTTGATGATAAAGAGGTAATAAATCTTATTGACCCCATCAAGGACGTAGACGCTTTTCATCCCGTTAATGTCGGCGAAATAATGATAGGCGATTACAATTTCCTGCCTTGCACACCTGCCGGAATAATGGAACTTATCCGTTCTGCCGGAGTTGAAACAAAAGGCAAAAAGGCAGTGGTTATCGGCAGAAGCAATATTGTTGGCAAACCAATGGCGATGCTGCTCCTGCACGCTGACTGCACAGTTGAGATAACACATTCAAAAACAGTTGACCTCAAAGAGATAACAAAAACGGCTGATATTCTTGTTGCCGCAATCGGCAAGGCGAAGTTTGTCACCGCCGATATGGTAAAGGACGGCGCTGTTGTTATTGATGTTGGTATGAACAGAGATGAAAACGGCAAACTCTGCGGTGATGTGGATTTTGATGCAGTAGCACCCAAGTGCTCGTATATAACTCCTGTTCCCGGCGGCGTAGGTCCGATGACTATATCTATGCTTATGCAGAACACCCTGACAGCCGCAAAGCTGCAGAATAATCTTTGATATATTTTTCTTTGTTTTTTCATAGAATTTACAGGACTTTGACGTTCTTGAGTTATAACAAGGAACGAAAAATATTCTGCAGTAAGGCAAAAGGTGTGTTTTTATGGATATTATAGAAATTTTAAAGGCGTTGATACTCGGAATAGTTGAGGGTATCACCGAATGGCTGCCCATAAGCTCAACTGGGCATATGATCTTGGTTGATGAGTTTTTAAAGCTGAATGTTTCCGAGGAATTCAAAAGCATGTTTCTTGTTGTAATTCAGCTGGGAGCAATACTTGCGGTAGTAGTGCTTTATTTCAAAAAGCTCATTCCGCTCGATGTGCAGAATAAAAAACTGCACTGGAAAAAAGATACTCTCACCATGTGGCTTAAGATAATCGTTTCGTGTGTTCCCGCCGCAATTGTGGGCGTATTTTTTGACGATCAGCTTGAAGCGGTCTTTTATAACTGGCAAACTGTCTCAGCGGCGCTGATAATATTCGGTATACTGTTTATTATTATTGAAAAACGCAACCGCGGCAGAGAACCTAAGATAAACTCACTTAACGATATTACTTATAAAACGGCAATCATAATCGGCATTTTTCAGCTTATCGCCGCTGTTTTCCCCGGCACATCAAGGAGCGGAGCCACAATAGTTGGTGCTTTGCTGATAGGTGTTTCAAGATCGGTCGCTGCCGAATATACGTTTTTCCTTGCAGTGCCTGTAATGTTCGGTGCCAGCGCGCTAAAACTTGTAAAATTCGGATTTGATTTCAGTTCTATGGAGCTTGTGATTCTTGCCGTAGGTCTTATATCGGCATTTGTAGTTTCAATTCTTGCAATCAAGTTCCTTATGAACTATATCAAAAAGCATGATTTCACCGTTTTCGGATGGTATAGAATAGTTCTCGGCGCAGCAGTAATTCTTTATTTTGCTATTGCAGGCTGATTTTAAAACTGAATATACGCTATATTAATGCCTGTCTCTTATACACATCTGACGCTGCCGACGAATAGCCTTGTGTA
>URIN01000117.1 GCA_900547915.1 uncultured Clostridium sp.
AGATAGGAGTCCGTCTCGTGGGCTCGGAGATGTGTATAAGAGACAGTATCACATCAGCTTAAAACACCGTTAACGTCTATGATAATAATGACAGAAGTGCTCGAAAATGAAACAGACTGCAATAAGAGAGCTGATTTCATTAAAATAATTGAAGAACAGCTTAGTAAAATGAAGTGGCTAATAACTACGCTGTTGAAACTTTCAAAACTTGATGCTGATACTGCTGATTTTAATATGAAAATGCTTAACTGTGAGGATATTATTGAAAAAAGTCTTAAACCATTTGCTTTACAGGCTGATATACGCACAATTTCAATTAAAAAGAATATCGAGCCGTTCGAATTTAAGGGTGATGAAAACTGGAGCGTAGAAGCTCTAGAGAACATAATTAAAAACTGTATTGAGCACACTGATGACGGAGGTGTGCTCAAAATCACATCAAAGACAAATTCAATTTTTAATGAAATTCAAATCAGTGATAATGGCTGTGGAATAGCCCCTGAAGATATGCCGCATATTTTTGAAAGATTTTATCACGGAAAAAATTCATCGTCAGAGAGCGTTGGAATAGGACTTGCTCTTGCCAAAGCTGTTCTTTCTAAAGAAAACGCTGATATTGAAGTAAAAAGCAGGGAAGGAGAGGGAAGTACATTTACTATCCGCTTTTATAAGTTCGTAGTTTAATATTACGAAATTGTTATATAATAGTCATTTTGCTGTAAGGTTAAGATGTTATTCTTTGAATGTCGAAAGGAGATATATGACATGAAAATACTTGAAATTCAAAATTTATGCAAAACTTATGGCAAAGGTGACGTTATGGTGCGAGCACTTGACAACGTATCTTTTTCTGTTGAAAAAGGCGAGTTTGTTGCCATAGTAGGTCCTTCGGGTTCAGGCAAGTCAACATTGCTTCATATTTTGGGAGGGGTTGACACTCCTACCTCCGGTACTGTTATTATTGATAAGACAGATATTTCATCTCTTGATGAAACTGCACTTGCTATATTCAGACGCAGACAGATAGGGCTGATTTATCAGTTTTATAATCTTATACCAATCCTTACTGTTGAGGAAAATCTTACCCTGCCGTTACTTTTGGACGGAAGAAAACCAGATAAAGCAAGGCTTAATGACATTATTACAAAGCTAGGACTTACAAACAGGATTGATCATCTGCCAAATCAGCTTTCAGGCGGTCAGCAGCAGAGAGTGGCAATCGGCAGAGCGCTTATAAATAATCCTGCGCTTCTTCTTGCTGATGAACCAACAGGTAATCTTGACAGTGAAAACAGCCGTGAAATTATAGCTTTGCTCAGAAAATTCAATAAGGAATTCAATCAGACCGTCATTATGATAACGCATGATGAAAAGATTGCACTTTCCGCAGACAGAATTATAGCAATTGAGGATGGTAAGATTACAAGAGATGAGGTGAGGATGGGTTGAACATCATTCAAAAGCTCACTCTTGCACATCTCAAAAAAAACAAGGGCAGAACAGTTGTAACCACTCTTGGAATATGCGTTTCTGTTGCTATGATAACAGCAGTATTTGTTTGCATTGCGTCCTTTATGAATTATATGGGCAATGTCACTTTATACAGCTCAGGCAACTGTCACGCCAGAGTATACGGTGTAACAGAAACGGAAATAAATGAACTGAAATCTACTGACGGAGTTTCGAAAGTAGGTCTGGTTGCGGTTCTCCCGCCTGAAAAAGAAGGCTTCAAAATTGATTACGGCGTTTCGGACCGAACCACTTCGGGTTCGATATACGCAGCAGATAAAGATGCGCTCAGCCAGCTTGTAACTTGCAATGTTGACGGATCCCTGCCGCAAAACAGTAATGAGATTCTTGTTGAACAGGAATTTATAGACAGCAATAATCTTGATTGGAAAATCGGAGATACTGTTACTATTCCTGTAGGCGCAAGACAATATTATGAAAATAATTCAGTTCGTTATGTGTCAGGCGTCTATGTATCGGGTGAAGAATTTGTTTTAAATGATATTAAAGAATATAAAATCTCAGGCATAGTCAACGGTAATATGCCTACGGGATATTATGAAATAATAAGACTTGCTCAGCCTGATGAGCTTGAAGGAGCTACGGCGTGTGTAGAACTTTCTGAAATAAACATGAATTCCTATTCGGAATTAATCAAAATAATGAAAGCATGCAATATTGATGCTTCAAGATATGAACTAAATACTGATTACTTAAGCGCTAATTTCTCTTTTGCTGCTGACAGTGATCTTGCATTGTCTACTCTACCGGTAGTTGCTGTAATTCTTGCAGTAATAATTTTCGCAAGCGTTGCCTTGATATATAATGCATTCGGTATGTCCTTATCAGAGAGAACACGTTATCTCGGAATGCTTGCTTCCGTAGGAGCTACGAAAGCTCAAAAAAGCTCCTCAGTATATTTTGAAGGATTTCTACTTGGCCTTGTAGGAATACCTGTGGGTATTGGCGCTGGTATACTTGGAATTTATATAACGCTTGAGGCTGTTGGAACTCGTATTCAGCAGGCTGGATTGATTAACGGCGGTGACAATGTAAAACTCAGCATTGTTGTTCCGTTATGGGTAATCCTTTGCATTATTTTAGTCAGTGCATTTACAATATTTATTTCAGCTATGATTCCTGCCAAAAAAGCGTCTTCTGTTACACCAATTGCAGCTCTTAAACAAACTAATGAGATTAAGCTGAAATCTAAAAAGCTTAAATCTTCAAAACTTATCAGAGCAATATTCGGCTATGAGGGCGAACTTGCAAACAAAAACCTGAAGCGAAACGGCAGAAAATCAAGGGTTATTACAGCGTCTATAGCGCTTTCAATAATATTGTTCCTGAGTGTTAATGCGTTCTGTGATATGTTCGTAAAGGCAAATGACCTCTCAAATGATTTGCCATATCAGGTTTACGCGTCCGTAGGTAATCAGAATGAATATGATATTGTTAAAGAAGACGCTTCGTCAGTAACAGGTATTGATGACGTATACAGCGCAACAAATTTATATTTTAGATACGGCGGTGATTCTGCTGTTGAAAATGTAAATACTAATCAGGATGTAGCAGATAAATCAAATCTAACATCGTCATACAGCAAGCTCTTTGATGACAATTTAGCTTATATCAATTTTATAGATGATGAGGATTTTAATCAACTTTGCGAAGATAACTCAATTGAATACAAAGAATACTACGAACCTTCGGGTGAAAATGATAAAGAAGTAAAAGCTCTTCTGATGAATAACGTATCACATGACGGAAAGGGAGGGGAAGTTTTTACAGATAATATATTAGGAAAAATGTTCTATTCTGATCAATACGATGAAAATGGTAACAAGTTAACAGTAGCTGAGAATGTTAATATCAAAGCAGTAGTATCAGGTTTTGTTGATTATGATTCAAAAAATTATGCCTGCAATCTTAATCCTGCTACTACAATAAGTCTTTACGTGCCTCTAAGCATGTATGTTAATTACTGCGAATCTGTCGGTATAGATGCCGAAATGACTGTGGCTGTTGAAACGCAGGATTCTGAAAAAGCTACTAAAGAGATTGAAGATATTATTGACGAAAATAATTTGAGCGGTGCTGTGGTTATAAATGTAGAGCAATCTATGGTTGCAATGAATACGTTGATCTTTTGTATTCAGGTATTTTTCTATGGATTTGCAGCATTAATTACATTGATTTCCATTGCAAATATTATTAATACCGTTTCAACAGGTATTGATTTAAGACGCAAAGAGTTCGCTATGTATAAATCAGTAGGCATTACTCCGGGAGGATTTAATAAAATGATCTGTATGGAGAGCTTGTTCTACGGGTTAAAGGCGCTTGTATTTGGTATCCCCATCAGCATATTGCTTTCTTTGGCAATGTATTTATTGCTCCAGTCAGGAAATATTCCGTTTACAATTAACATCCCTCTTTACTTGATTGTTGCTGCGGTTGTATTTTTGATTGTCGGAGCGTCAATGTTCTTTGCCGTATCTAAACTTAAAAATGATTCAATTGTTGAAACTTTAAAAGAAGATATTTGCTGATGAGAAAAGGGCAGTTGCTATAAGCAACTGCCCGATTTTTTTGTGATTTATTTATTTTTCAGCTTTTCTTCCAACATTCTGGATACTTTGTAAACATCACCGCAGCCAAGAGTTATTACTAAATCGCCTTCTTTGCAATTATCTGCAAGGTATTCAGCAATGTCCTCCAGTTTATCAATTTGAATTGCACCCGGTATTTTTGATGACAGGTCTGTAGCCTTTATACCTATAGTGTTTACTTCACGGCTGCCCATTATTTCTGAAATAACACATTTGTCAGCTATCTGTAATACTCTTGCGAAGTCATCAAGGAACTTAGCCGTTCTTGTAAATGTGAAAGGCTGGTGAACTGCCCATACTCGCTTATAGTTCATTTTCATTGCGGCCTTAAGTGTTACTTCAATCTCCTTTGGATGGTGTGCGTAATCGTCCGCAAGCGTTATTCCATTGAATGTTCCGCGAAGTTCAAATCTTCTTCCTGCTCCGTGAAATTCAAAAAGGGATGCTTTTATTTTTTCAACATCTGCACCGCTTTCAACACAAGCTATGAAAGCAGCTAGTGAGTTAAGAACATTATGCTCTCCAGGTACTGAAAGTACAATATGGGTAATGAATTCCGATCCTTTGTATATATCATACTCAATATGAAATCCGCCTGGTACATCTATGTTCTTTGCAATATAATCGTTGTTTTCATTAGTTCCGTATGAAATGAGCTTTTTATCAGCTATACCTTTAAGCATATCTACTGTATTTGCATCGTCACCGTTATAAATTACGGTCTTAGTAGCATTATCACAGAATTTACGGAATGATTTTTTTATGTTATCAAGATTGCCGAAAAAATCAAGATGGTCTTCGTCAACATTAAGAACAACTGCTATATCAGGGTTCATATGAAGAAATGTGTTGTTGAATTCACAGGATTCGCAAACAAAGTTCTGGCTCTTGCCAACTCTGCCATAAGCGTCTATCCTGGGTAATTTTCCGCCAATTACTGCGCTTGGATCAAGGCCGGAGTCAAGCAAAGCTTCAGTTATCATACTTGTGGTTGTGGTTTTACCATGAGTGCCGCACACGCCTATGCAGTTACTGAATACACGGCTGACTGCACCTAAAAGTTCCGCTCTTTCAAAGCACGGAAAATTTGCCTTTGCGTATTCAAGTTCTTCGTTTCCTTTAAGAATGGCGTTTGTGTATATAACAAGCTGTGTGTCATCGCTGATGTTTTCTTTTTTTTGACCGAGATATACCTTGGCTCCTTCTTTTTCTATGCGTCTGAAAGTTTCGGTGTCATTATTGTCTGAGCCTGTAACTCTGTAACCTAGAGACAAAAGTATCTCGGCAAGCGGACACATGCCTGCTCCGCCTATACCTATAAAATGAACGTTTTTAACGCTTTTCATCCTGTCTCTTATACACATCTGACGCTGCCGACGAATAGCCTTGTGTAG
>URIN01000118.1 GCA_900547915.1 uncultured Clostridium sp.
ACGATATAGGAGTCCGTCTCGTGGGCTCGGAGATGTGTATAAGAGACAGTTAATAAATAATTTAAAATAAATCTTGACATTATTATTTTGTATGATATAATTATTAAGCCGCATATTGCAGGTATTAAAGAAACGCTTATGTTCACCTGCCATAGCGAGTCTGAATAAAGGAAGGTAAAATCTATGTACGCTGTTATCGTAACCGGCGGCAAGCAGTATAAGGTTTCTGAGGGTGATGTTGTTTATATCGAGAAACTCGGTGCTGACGCTGAATCGGAAGTAACTTTTGACAATGTTCTTGCTGTAAGCGACGACAAAGGTATCAAAGTAGGCAAGGATTGCGCAAAGGCAACAGTAACCGCTAAGGTTCTTAAAAACGGCAAGGCTAAGAAAATCACCGTATTTACTTATAAGCCGAAGAAGAACGAAAAGCGCAAGATGGGTCATCGTCAGCCGTATACAAAGGTTGAGATCACCGCTATCAACGCTTAATTAAATGATTAAAGTAGAATTCTTTAAATCGGAAAATCTTTTAACGGGTTTTACGGCATCAGGCCATTCAATGAGCGCCCCTCACGGGCAGGATTTGATATGTGCGTTTGTTTCAAGCGCGTGCCTTATGACGGCTAACACCGTAACGGAAATTCTGAATTTATCCGCTGACGCAAGCGCTGATGACGGATATTTGAATTTAAAGATAAAAGATAATCCGGTTTCCGCTCAGGACATTCTGAAAGGCCTTTTGCTCCACTTGAGTGAGCTTCAGAATGACTATCCTGAAAACATTAATGTGAAAATTTCGGAGGTGCAGTAAATGCTTAAGTTAGATTTACAGCTTTTTGCTCATAAAAAAGGTATGGGTTCAACTAAGAACGGCCGTGATTCCGAATCAAAGCGTCTTGGCGCAAAGAGAGCTGACGGACAGTTCGTTCTTGCCGGCAACATTCTTTACCGCCAGAGAGGAACTCATATTCACCCCGGCAACAATGTCGGCATCGGCTCAGACGATACACTTTTTGCCCTTATTGACGGCACTGTTAAGTTTGAGAGAATGGGTAAAGACAAGAAAAAGGTTTCTGTTTACCCTGTTGAGCAGTAATAGTTTAACACAGTAATATAAGCGC
Source organism: uncultured Clostridium sp. (assembly GCA_900547915.1). GTDB lineage: Bacteria > Bacillota > Clostridia > Oscillospirales > Acutalibacteraceae > Eubacterium_R. The sequence goes on from URIN01000118.1 coordinate 1,125, forward strand.
GGGCCTGCAACAGCAGGTTCGTGTTTTTTTATGCCCGAAAAGCGTTGCAATAATTTTCTGCGGTGCTATACTAATGTATATATTATATACATTTATATCTGCAAACGGAGGTAGTGTTATGGTTGCGGTGATTACGGGTGCATCTGGCGGCATAGGAAGAGAAACAGCGAAAATTCTTGTAAGCAAAGGCTGGAAAGTTATATGCCTTCAGCGGCACGATTGCGATGTAGAGGGTATTCAGAGCATAAAATGCGATATTACTAATCAGCAGGATATTGACCGTGCTTTTTCAATGATAGATAAAATCGACCTCCTTATAAATAATGCCGGCTTCGGCGTTTCAGGCTGTGTTGAGTTTACGGATATGAGCGAGATACGTTCCCAGTTTGAGCTTAATTTCTTTGCGCATATTGCCGTTACAAAGGCGGCGCTTGCGAAACTGCGTGAAAGCAAGGGCAGAGTAATATTCATATCTTCTGCGGCGTCTGTTTTTTCAATTCCGTTTCAGTCTTTTTACTCTGCAACAAAATCAGCGGCGGAATCCGTTTCGCTCGCACTTTCAAATGAGCTTAAACAATTCGGCGTTTCGGTTTGTTCTATACGTCTCGGCGATGTTAAAACAGGCTTTACTGCTGCTAGGAAAAAGGATTTTGCAGGTGATGATGTTTACGGTGGAGCAATTGCCCGCAGTGTTTCTGTTATGGAAAATGACGAGATTAACGGCATGAAACCTGAGTATGTTGCACAAAAAATTGTTGAAATAACACAAAAAAAGCACCTTCCCGTGCTTGCAACGGTAGGCGGTACATACAAGCTGTTCTGCCTGCTTCAGAAGCTTCTGCCTGCATCACTTGTAAACAAGATAGTCGGAAAGATGTATATGCCTGAAAAATAACATTTAATGGCTTTGCGGGAACTGTTTTTATAGGTAGTTCCCGCTTTTTATTTTACAAAGAAATTTTGAAAAACGTGTTGACAGCAACAGATTTTTATGGTATATTCTTATCGGTTAGTGATGGCTAACCGATATTTTTTGCAATTCAGTTAGCCTCGGCTAACTTGTTTATATAAACCGTTGAAAGGGAGAGGTAGCAATGTTTCTTTCTATGGCAGATTACGGTGAAAAAAGAACAATTACCGCTATAAACGGCAGGGATGATACCCGCAGACACCTTGAATCTATGGGCTTTGTGGAGGGTGCCGATGTTACTGTTGTGGCAAGCCTTAACGGCAATCTGATAGTCAGTGTAAAAGACACGCGCGTTGCTCTGAGCCGCGCTGTTGCAAATAAAATAATTGTTTAACGGAGGATTTGCGATGAATTTAAAGGAAGCTGCAATCGGCTCAACTGTTACCGTGAAAAAAATAAACGGTGAGGGTGCGCTGAAAAGAAGAATTATGGATATGGGCATAACAAAAGGTGTTTCAGTCTATATCCGCAAAGTTGCGCCGCTCGGTGACCCGATTGAGGTAACGGTGAGGGGATATGAGCTTTCGCTCAGAAAAGCGGATGCGGCAAGCATTGAAGTGGACGCATAAAAGCTAAAATAATTATTTTTTTACATTACGGTTAGGCAAAGCTAACGCTGTTGCCGCCGTATGTCAGGAGGAAAAATATGTCTATAAAAATAGCGCTTGCCGGCAATCCAAACAGCGGCAAAACAACTCTGTTCAATGCTCTCACAGGCTCAAATCAGTTTGTGGGAAACTGGCCCGGCGTAACAGTAGAAAAAAAGGAAGGCAAACTTAAAAGTGATAAGTCAGTCACCATAACAGACCTGCCCGGAATATACAGCCTTTCGCCGTATACGCTTGAAGAAGTGGTTGCGAGAAATTATATACTTGATGAAAAACCGGATGCGATACTCAATATAGTGGACGGCACAAATCTTGAAAGAAACCTCTATCTCACAACACAGCTGCTTGAACTCGGTGTGCCTGTAGTTGTGGCAGTAAATATGATGGATATTGTGAAGAAATCTGGCAGCAGGATAAACTGCTCAAAGCTTTCGGCTTCACTTGGATGCCCCGTTGTAGAAATATCCGCTCTTAAAGGAAGCGGAATACAGGAAGCGGCAGATGCAGTAGTTTCCGCGGCAGGCGGCAGTCAGCCTATAGTTCACAGGTTCAGCGTGGGTGTGGAGGATTACCTCTCGCGTATAGAAAAAATGCTCGGTGTGCCTGAGAAGCAGAAAAGATTTTACGCAATTAAGCTTTTTGAACGTGATGACAAGATTGCCGAAAACGGCAAAAGTCTGCCGAATGTTGACGATATTATTGAAAAAGCTGAGGCGGAATTTGATGATGACAGCGAAAGCATAATCACAAACGAGAGATACGATTTTATAACATCGATTATAGGCTCCTGTTACGTTAACAAACAACGAGGAAAGTTGACTGTGTCAGACAAAATTGATAAAATAGTTACAAACAGATTTCTTGCACTGCCGATATTTGTTGTTGTTATGTTTTTGGTGTACTACATTTCTTGGACTACCGTGGGCACAGTGCTTACGGACTGGACTAATGACGGCGTTTTCGGTGACGGCTGGCACCTTACGGGTCAGTCGGAATATGATGAAGCTATGAATGCTTATGCTTCCGAATATATATGGACTGACGGTGTTGTAAAAACAGTTGATGCGGCTGCTCAGGCAGAAGTGCCCGGCGCGGCAGATATACAGTCTGCGATTGTTGACGGTGATTATTCGGCGTTTGATGAAGCGTACGGTTCATATGCGGATTCTCTTGCGCAGGCTGGGTATGATATTTCTGCTCAGGTAGATAAAGCGCTTGAGACGGACAGCGTGCCTGCAACAGAAGATTATGGCATTTATATTCCAGGCATACCTGTTTTTGTTGAGCGTGGTCTTGACGCAATAAACTGTGCGGACTGGCTTAAAAGTCTTGTGGTTGACGGCATAGTGGGAGGTGTTGGCGCCGTTATCGGATTTGTGCCTCAGATGCTTGTGCTGTTTATACTTCTTGCAATCCTTGAAGGATGCGGATATATGGCACGTGTGGCATTTATTATGGACAGAATATTCCGCCGTTTCGGTCTTTCGGGCAAATCCTTTATACCAATGCTTATAGGCACCGGCTGCGGTGTTCCGGGAGTAATGGCAAGCCGCACGATTGAAAATGACAGGGATAGAAAAATGACGGTAATGACTACTACGTTCATTCCATGCGGAGCAAAGATGCCGATTGTGGCTCTCATTTCAACGGCGCTTTTCCACGGCGCATGGTGGGTGGCTCCCAGTGCGTATTTCATAGGTATTGCGGCAATTGTTATTTCAGGTATCATACTTAAAAAGACAAAAATATTTGCAGGAGATCCCGCTCCGTTTGTTATGGAACTTCCTACGTACCATTTGCCCACATTCGGATTTGTTATCCGCTCAATGTGGGAACGTGGTTCGTCCTTTATAAAAAAGGCTGGCACAATAATTCTGCTCTCTTCAATATTCATTTGGGCAGGCTCGCACTTCGGCACAACTTCATCAGGCGGTTTTGGATTTGACCTTGAAATGGAACTTGAAAGCAGTGTACTCGGGATGATAGCTAATGCGGTTAAATGGATATTCCTGCCGCTAGGATTTGATAATATCAAGGCTACTATTGCAACTGTAATGGGTCTTGTTGCGAAAGAAGAAGTTGTGGGCGTGTTCGGTGTGCTCGATTTTGAGGGTATGAGCGCTATTGCGGCATATTCATTCCTTATATTCAATCTTTTATGCGCTCCCTGCTTTGCAGCTATCGGTGCTATCAGAAGAGAGATGAACAGCGCAAAGTGGACGATGATAGCGATAGGTTATCAGACGGTATTTGCTTACTGCGTATCTCTTATGGTATATAATATAGGCGGACTTATCAGCGGTTCGGTTGGTTTTTCAGTTTGGACAGTGCTTGCTGTTGCGGTGCTAGCGGTATTTCTGTATCTCATATTCAGGAAAAACAGATATGATGAAAGCCGCCTTTCATATACACAAACAAAGAGAAAAATTAAAGTAACAGAATAAATTTCTGAGAAAAGGTGCTTTTTATGAGTTGGGGAACTATTGCTGTTTTGGCAGTTATAATCGTTGCGGTTGCGGCGGTTATTGCCAAAATGATAAAAGATAAGAAAGAGGGCAAGTCGTCCTGCGGCGGCGACTGCGCATCGTGCGGCGGCGCTTGCGGTGCCTGCCGAAATTTTAATCAAGAAACAAATAACGCTGAAAAGAAACGCTGATTACGTTTCTGTTTCAGGCATAATACTCCTTTTAAACAAGCGTCTGCGGATATTCCGTGGGCGTTTTGTTTTATTGCTTTTGTGTGAAACAAAGGCAACCACCTGCTATGCAGGTGGGAAAGGAAAAGCTTAA
>URIN01000119.1 GCA_900547915.1 uncultured Clostridium sp.
CAATTATTTAAGCTGTTTTAGGGATGACTTATCGGGGGAAACTATAAGGAGCACTGCCTGAAGCACAAGAAACGCCACGGCAATAATTCTGATTGCAGTGATCACACCGTAAAGTATATTTACTGTTTTCTGAAAAGTGCCCATTACTTTTATATTATTTTTCAGATCCATTTCACACCTCCATCAGCACTGCGTGGGCAATTCCGGGAATAGGACGTCCCTGTTTGCTTGATGTCGGAGACATAAGAGCTCCGGTAGCAACAAACAGCACTTTTTTAAGCTTACCCTCTCGCATCTGCTTTAAAATATGCGAGCAAAGCACAGATGCACTGCAGCCGCATCCTGAACCGCCGCTGTTAACGTCCTGTTTTTCACGGTCAAAAATAAGAAGTCCGCAATCTTTGTGAAACTCTCTTATATCAAGCCCGTGCTCTTTTTCAAGCAGTTCATAAAGAAGCTGTGATCCTGTGTAACCGAGATCCCCTGTCAATATCATATCATAATCCAGCGGAGCACTTTTAGTATCGCAAAGGAAATCAAATATGGTCTTTTCTGCGGCAGGAGCCATAGCCGCGCCCATATTATTGGCATCAGTTATTCCCATATCACATATAGTTCCGATTGAAACCGCAGGAATTTTAATTCCATTACCGCTCTTTTTAAGGACAGCACAGCCTGCTCCCGTTACAGTCCACTGCGCTGTGGGCGGACGCTGACCTCCGTATTCAAGCGGGTATCTGAACTGTCTTTCCGAAGAGCAAAAATGGCTTGAAGTAGCGGCTGCAACACATTCTGCTCCACAGTCAACAAGCATGGAGCCAACGCTGAGAGAAAGCGCCATTGTTGAACACGCTCCGTAAAGGCCGACTGACGGAACCATAAGATCCTTTAAGGCAAAAGAACTGCCCATACACTGATTAAGCAGATCTCCGCTCAAAACAAAATTCACATCTGCCGCGGATATTTCTGAATTTTTTAGAGCACGCATAATAGCGTCATGCAGCATAGCTGATTCGGCAAGCTCATAAGAGTCCTGCCCCATAGTTGTATCTTCAAAAACGGCGTCAAAATCGCCTCCCAGAGGCCCTTCGCCTTCTTTTTTTCCGCAGACCCCGGCAGAGCCTACAATTACGGGCGGGTTATCCAAAAAAGCTGTTTTCCCTTTAATTTTCATAAAAAAACACCTCGGACTTATTTTGCCCGAGATGCTTTGTTTTATTTTTATTATTCAAAATAGTATACACGCGTTTCGTAAGGGCGTGTTTTAAATCCGTTACCCTGAACAGTGGGATTCTTATAATTACAAAGAAGAGGAGTTCCTTTTTCAAGGTCATAGCCCTGCGGCGCTTCAAAAGCAACATTTTCTTCAGTAAATGAATTTATTACAAGAAGTCTTTTACCCTGATAATTGCGCTCATAAACATAAAGTTTATCGGAATTTTTATAATGCTCTTTGTAATCGCCCCATATCGCGACATCATTTTCCTTTTTGAATTTGATAAGCGCTCTGTAATGATTAAGAATCGAATCGGGGTCATTTTCCTGAGACGCTACGTTTATCTCCTTATAGTTCGGATTTACATAAAACCAAGGCGTTCCTGTTGTGAACCCGGCGTTTTCCTCAGCACTCCACTGAACAGGTGTGCGAGAATTATCCCTTGTGGATTTAAAAGCAAGCTCATCACATATTTTCTTCGGAAAATGAAGTTTTTCCCTTGCTGTTTTATAATTATTCTGAACGAAGCAGTCAACATAATCCGAAACGCTGTTAAGGCGTATATTCGTCATACCGATTTCCTGACCCTGGTAGATAAACGGTGTGCCCTGGTGAAGCATATACATATTGGCAAGCATTTTGCCTGACTCAACACGGTATTTTTCACTGCCGTAACGTGAAATAATACGCGGGTGATCGTGGTTTTCTATATAAAGAGTATTCCATGCTTTTCCGTTGAGCTTATCCTGCCATTTAGAAAAAGCGTGTTTCATCTTTTTAAGGTTAAATTTCGTTTGCAGATAGTCCATAAGGAAGCAATCCGCATCCATATGCTGGAAATGGAACATCAGATCGAGTTCCCTGTTTTCACCGCCTATGTATTTCAGTGCGTTTGACGGAGTCATCATTGGCGCTTCGCCGACTGTAAAGCAATCATACTTCTCGGTTACATCGCGATACTCGCGCAGATATTCGTGAATATGCGGCCCATCCATATAATTCTCAATACCGCAGGCTGTGGGCAGCGGCAGTCCGTTCGGGAGTCCCTCTTTCTTTGAAATAAATGTGATTACATCTTCTCTGAAACCATCAACGCCCAGATCAAGCCAAAAGCGAAGAATGTTTTTGACCTCTTCCCTTACCTTCGGATTATCATGATTGAGATCGGGCTGCTTTTTGGCAAAAACGTGAAGATAATACTCATCAATATTTTCATCGTATTCCCACGCGCCGCCTTCAAAACATGAAAGCCAGTTATTCGGCGGACGTTTGCCTCTGCCTTTGCGCCAGAAATAATAATCATGGTAAGGAGAAGAAGGATCTTTAGACTTTTCAAACCACTCATGCTCATCAGAGGTGTGGTTTACAACAAGATCCATAATGACCTTAATGCCCCTTGAATGAGCTTCATCAAGAACTTTTTTGAATAATTCCATATCTCCGTATTCTGGATTGATATTCATATAATCAGCAATATCATACCCAAAATCGGCATTTGGAGACGGATAAAGCGGAGAAAACCATATACAGTTTATACCGAGGCTTTCAAGGTAATCCATTTTATTCAAAACACCCTGAAGATCACCTATACCGTCTGCATTGCCATCACAGAATGAGCGCGGCCATATCTGATACACAACAAGATTTTTAAACCAGTCTTTTATAACAAACACCTCTGATCCAAATATTATATTAGAACTTCTTAAAAATCATTTAAAATTATTTTTTATCTGATTTTTTAGAGTTCTTTTCCTGCTTTTTCTCAGTCTTTTTCTGAGCTTTTTCGGCTTTGAGTTTTTCTTTCATTGCCTTTTGCTCTTCTCTTAACGCTTTTTCTTTTTCCTCTTCAATTCTAAGTGCCTCTTCAGCACGAACCTTCGCATCATCATAAAGATCTTTGATATCCTGATAATGGCGGTAATTTTCTGCCTGCTTAACAAGTTTTACAGAATCAATGTAAGGCTTAGCAAGTTTGTTGTAGTAAGAGTTTTCGTCAGTAGCCTTTTTGATATCGGCATCAATAACTTTTTTCTCTTCTCTGAGTTTTGTTCGCTGAGCTTTAAGTTTCTCAACTTCAGCAGCATTTTTTGCTTTTTTAGCATTGCTTATCTGCACTTCTATATTGGTGCGCTCTTCAAGATTTTTATCTTCTCTTTCAAAAAGAGATTCAAATACAGAAGTATCAAACTCCTCTATATGGCCGCCGTGTTTATTCTCTATAATCTTTTTGCTGTAAATTCTGTTTTTAGCAGACTCAATAGCTGAGGAGCGCTCTTCTTTCTGCACCTTTGTCTCTTTTGGCATCGCCTTCGCTCTTGCAAGCACTGCGTTAAGCTCTTCATAAGAATCGGAAGTAAGGCCGTCAAGACCTGCTGCAGCTATCTTCTTTGCCTCTTCAAGCTTATACTTCCATTCTGGTGAATCGAATTTGCGCATCTCATCCATAACTATCTTTGAGATCTCAATATCATCGTTAAAATCAACAGCGACTCTGTATTCTTTTTTAGCTGCCTTTTTGGCTAACTTTGACGAAGCCGATTTGATCTTGGCTTTTAGTGCTTTGAGATCTTTGGGCTGTGCTTTTTCAAGTTCAGCCGATTTTTCTATCATATCAATTGTTTCAACAATATCCTTGTCCCTAAGTACATTATTGCCATAGTCTTCAAACAGTGCACGCACCTTAAGAACGTTGATAATACCACGCTGGCGAATCTCAGTCATGTCATAGAAGAAGAACGGAATAACGTTCATAACTGCACCGACAACAGAAAGTATAACTATAACGGTAAATACTTCCTTGAAAATATCCGGCAGATAAAGAACGTTATAAGGAGATTGCAGCATATCCGCAGCAGATTTGCCCGTTATATTAACGATATCATCAATGCGCTCTCTAAGAACTGTCTCATTAATTCCAAGATTTTGATATACTGACGGAACAACACCGCTTGTTGCAAGAGTTATAACAGTACCTATAAGGCTTACGGTTGAGAACATACCGTCAATTCTTTCGCCGGTAATATACTGCTGATAATCACGCATATCAGCGTTCATAGCAGGCGTCAGAATTACACCGAATGAAGTCATAAGATAATTCATAAACAGAACCATGGCAATTGCCCAAATCATATTTTTAGGTTCTGTTCTTACAACAGGATATAACAGTGCAAGGAAAAAAGCATTCAAAATATTAGTTACAATTACAACTTTTTTCTTACCCCATTTTCTTATAGCGAAGGGAGCGGCAAGCATTCCCCATAAGCTTGCATTGCCCACTATAAGGCCCAAAATACTAAAAGCGGCAGGCGAAATTTCACCCTTGCTGTGATATTCATAGCACCAGTTTATCATCTGACCGTAAGTATTTTCAAGGAAGCCTACCCATGTGGCGAGAGAGATTACCCAAAAAAGCTTGTTTTTAGCTACTGCTTTAAGAGCATCCCAGAATTTGATACGAATAACATGTGTTTTTGCCTGAACTATTTTTTCCTGAGTATTCGCATATATGTAAACTGCTGCAAATACACCAAGTAATGCAAAAGGAGGATAAAGTATTCTGTAAACATTCATATCTGTTATAGAGCCGTCATCGGTTACCAAAGAGGCAACGATAGGTAATACAGCCGTTGCGATTGAAGGCGCAAGAGAATATACAACAGATTTGATTGTTAAAACGTCAGCTCTTTCCTGTGTATCAGGTGAAAGTACCATGATAAGATTTTCATATGCTTCATAATAAAACATGTAAAAGAACTGTATACCGATATTAAATAAAAGAACGATTATACCTTTTATGATCTGGCTTTCTATTTTCTCATAAGGCACCATTACCATACCGATAACAATAGCGGCAGTTGGGAAAGCCATATAAAGCAGATAAGGTCTGTATTTACCCTGCTTGCTTCTTGCGTTATCAATAATATTAGCTCTAAGCGCAGTTGCCGGGAATGAAACAATTATAGATATTGCATAGAGCAAATACATAAAGTTTGGCTCAATACCTATTGAGTTACCTATTATCAAGTTTGTTGTACTCAGAGTAAGCTGCTGAATACAGTAAATAAGAAAATAAACGCCTATTCCTCCAACGGAATACGCAGTTATTTCCTTGAATGGCATATATTTGCCTGGCATGGGACGTTTCCAATATGTTTTGGCGTCTGATGCCAATTTTTTGATTTTACTTAAATTCAAAATATATCCCCTGTCTCTTATACACATCTGACGCTGCCGACGAATAGCCTTGTGTA
>URIN01000120.1 GCA_900547915.1 uncultured Clostridium sp.
ATATCATTGAATAACAAACTATAAGTAATAAGAGGCAATTAATATGGGTGAATACAGAAGAAAAACTAAGATAATATGCACAATAGGTCCTTCTTCCTGCGACAAAGATGTGCTTGAGAAGCTGATGCTCGCGGGTATGGATGTGGCAAGGTTCAATTTTTCGCACGGCGATTATGACACATTTGAAAAATGGTTTTCAAATATTGACGAGGTAAGAAATAAACTCGGAATTCCGGTAGCAACTTTGCTCGATACAAAAGGACCGGAGATAAGAATAGGCGCTTTTGAAAACGAGAAAGGAATCGTCCTTAAAAGAGGACAGAAATTTACTCTTACAACTGATGAGGTTGTAGGTAACAACGATAGGTGCTCTGTTTCTTTTAAAGGTTTGCCAAAAGAAGTAAAAAAAGGCACCACCATTCTTATTGATGATGGTCTTATTGCTCTTGAAGTTACTGATATCAAGAACAATGACATTGTATGCAAGGTAATTGACGGAGGAATTGTAACAGATCACAAAGGTGTAAATGTTCCCAATGTTTCTCTTTCATTGCCTTATCTTTCCGATAAGGATATGCAGGATCTTAACTTCGGCGCTCAGATGGGATTCGATTTCATAGCTGCGTCTTTCTGCCGCACCGGTGCGGATATTGCTTACCTGCGTAATTTCTGCCATGCTCTCGGCTGGAATGATGTCAGAATTATCGCAAAGATAGAAAACAGCGAAGGCGTTGAAAACATTGATGATATTATCCGTGAGGCGGACGGTATTATGGTAGCGCGCGGTGATATGGGTGTTGAGATTCCGTTTGAAAAGATTCCGTCAATTCAAAAAATGATAATTGAAAAAGTGTTTGCGGCAGGCAAGATAGTAGTTACCGCAACGCAGATGCTTGAGTCAATGATAAAGAATCCCCGCCCAACAAGAGCGGAGATTACCGATGTCGCAAATGCTATTTATGACGGCACTTCTTCAATAATGCTTTCGGGTGAGACTGCTATGGGCGCTCATCCTGTTGAAGCTGTCAAAACAATGGCGCTCATTGCACGCACAACAGAGCAGGATATTAATTATATTGAGAGATTTGAGAAGTTTGCCCAGAGACATCTTTCAGGTGATATTACTTCAGCAATCTCACATGCCACTGTTACAACGGCGCATGACCTTAACGCAGCAGCTATAATAACCGTAACAAAGAGCGGAAACACAGCAAGACAGATTTCAAAATACAGACCGCATTGCCTTATTATTTCCGCCACAACAAGTGAGAAGGTCCGCCGCCAGAACAATCTTTCGTGGGGCGTTCTTCCTATTATGTGCGAGGAAAAATCAAATACAGATGAACTTTTCGAACACGCCGTAGAGGTAGCCAAAAAAACAGGATATATCAAAAAAGGCGACTTAGTTGTTATCACGGCGGGCATACCGCTCGGTCAGAGCGGCACCACCAATATGCTCAAGGTGGATTTAGTTGATTGAGGTTTGAATAATGAATAAAAAAATCGTAAAGCTCATAATCAGCGCGGTTGTTATAATTGCACTCATCGCAGCCGTAATTTTCGTTTATACAAAGATAAATAACGATATAAACGGCAGAGAATCAGGCGAGGGTACTGAATATACCCTTGTCATAGAGCCGCAGGATTTTGAATATGAGGTCTCGAAAAAACTCAGCGATAATAATATTGTTGTTGATGATTCTGTATGGACTATGTGGATGGACAGCCATTATCCGAACTTCACATATATTAACGGCGAATATTATCTTAATTCCAATATGAGTTACGAGGAAATAGCGCAAAAGCTGCAGAATCCCGATATAAGCCACCAGGTGGTGTCAGTTGCGATACCGGAGGGGTATAATGTTTTCGATATAGCCGAAACACTTGAAGAAAACGGTATATGCCCAAAAGAGGATTTCTATGCCGCAGTTTCAACAACTGACGGTTATGATTATGAATGGCTTGCCGATTTCCCGAAAGACAGGGAAAATATCGGTTTTATTCTTGAAGGCTTTTTGTTCCCTGCAACTTATGACCTTGGTATGAATACCGATGCAAAGGTAGTTGTAGATAAAATGCTTGCGGCGTTTGATGACCGCCTTTCAGATGATATGCTCAACTACTGTGAGAAAAATAATATGACGCTTTACGAGTTTATAACTCTTTGTTCTGTGGTACAGGAGGAGGCGCTTACAAAAAGCAGCGCTGAGAATATTGCCTCCGTGCTTATAAACAGACTTGAAAAAGGAACACGCCTTCAGTGCGATGTAACTTATTATTACGCTAAAAAACTGCTTGATTACGGTTTTTCAAAAGAAACTTATGATTCATACTATACCTACCGCTGCCCTGCTCTTCCGAGCGGACCTATCACAAATTCAGGCATGGATATAGTAAATGCCGTAATCAACCACCCCGATACGGATTATATGTTCTTTTTCTCAGATCTCAACGGCGAATTTCATTTTGCCGAAACAGGCGAGGAGTTTGAACGTCTGAAACAGCAGTATCCGTGGAAGTAATTACTGTCAGGAGGAAAGTTTATGTCCAAGTGGGATATAGATTACCTTTCCCTTTGTGATAAAATACTCACTCAGGGAACAGAGGTAGTAAACAGAACGGGAGTTAATTCCATAAAGGTTCCCGCCCATCATTTTCATTTTGATCTTGAAGAAGAATTTCCTATATTGACCACTAAGCAGGTCTTTCTCAGGCAGGCGGTTCTTGAAATGCTTTGGATCTATCAGGCTCAGTCAAACGATGTTAGGTGGCTTCAGGAGCGTGATGTTAAGATCTGGAACGAGTGGGAGATAGATGAGGACGGATACTGGAATGCCACACAGCTTTTGCCTGATGAAAGCGGCAAACTCGTAAAGCAGCAGGTACATAAGTTCTTTGGCAAAGAATATGCTCATACGATAGGTACCGCCTATGGCTACATAGTTAATAAATTTAAAATGACGCAAAATCTTCTGGATAAGATACAAAATCATCCTGAGGACCGCCGTATGGTTATGACTCTTTGGCAGAATGACTATCTCGATACCGCTGTTCTGCCCAGTTGTGTCTGGAGCAGCGAATGGGATGTAACAGACGGAAAACTCAACTGCTGGGTTCATCAGCGTTCATGCGATGTTCCGCTCGGTCTTCCTTTCAATGTTACTCAGTATGCTGTGCTTCTTTCAATGCTTGCACATGTGTCTGGGCTTAAACCCGGCACTATTGACTGGAGCATAAAAGACGCTCATATCTATGTAAATCAAATTGACGGCATCAAAGAACAGCTTCATCGTTTAAACGAACAGGGCCATTTGTATGCACCTAAGCTTTGGCTTAATCCTGATGTAAAAGATTTCTTTGATTTTGATAACAGCCGTGATCTTAAAGATGTAAAACTTTTAGACTATAAACATATGGGCAAGATATCTTTCCCGATATCACAGTGATTTTACGGAGTTTTTATGAATATATCGCTTATACTTTCCGTTGGCAGAAACAATGAAATAGGTAAAGGAAACGACCTTATATGGCATTTCCACGCCGATATGAAGTTTTTCCGTGAGACCACAACGGGAAATACAGTAATTATGGGCAGAAAAACATTTGAGTCGCTGCCCAAGGTGCTGCCAAACAGAAAAAATATAGTAATATCAACAGACCAAAATTTAAAAATAGACGGCGCAGTTGTAGTTCATAGTGTTGAGGAAGCACTTGAGGAAGCAAAAAACGATAATGTTTTTGTTATCGGCGGAGGAAAAATTTATGCTGAATTTCTGCCGCTTGCAGATAAGATATATCTTACCGAGATAGATGCTCAGTGCCCCGAGGCGGATACTTTTTTTTCAGTTTTTGACAAGTCACTTTACACCCGTACTGTGCTCGGTGAAAATGAGGAAGACGGTATCAAGTTTTCCCATGTGCTTTACACAAAAAATTAAATAATATGTTGACAAAGCAGCTTAGCTGTGTTAATATATTTCCACAACAAAGAAGAACATTTATCCCGTTCTCCCCTTAAGCACAGGCGAAAAGGGCAATACACTTTATTTTATTAGGGTTTATTGAAGCGCGGGCATTTATGTTCGCGCTTTTAATTATTTTAAAGAGGTGTTATTTATCAGCAGAGAAATTCCGCAGCTCAACGGAGAAATCAGAGATAAGGAATTGCGTGTTATCACGGCAGACGGCGAACAGCTCGGCATCATGAGCGCAAAAGATGCTCTTCACGAGGCTGAACTCAGAGGTCAGGATCTTGTTAAGATCGCTCCGCAGGCAAAACCGCCCGTTGTAAAGATAATGGATTACAGCAAATTCCGCTATGAGCAGGCTAAACGCGAAAAGGAAAACCGTAAAAAGCAGAAAACTATCGATACCAAAGAGATTCGCCTTTCGCTTAACATTGACATCGGCGATTTCAATACAAAGGTAAATCAGGCTAAAAAGTTCCTTGAAAAAGGTGATAAGCTCAAGGTTTCACTGCGTCTTCGCGGCAGGGAAATGGCCCATTCGGACCTCGGCGTTGCGAATATGGAAAGATTTGCTCAGGCTCTCGGTGATGAATTCAATGTTGATAAAGCCCCAAAGCTTGAGGGCAGGCAGATCCTTATGTTCATGTCCCAAAAGCCGTCTAAATAATTAAAAATAAATTTCTGGAGGAATAAATTATGCCAAAGATCAAAACACACAGCGGCGCAAAAAAGCGTTTCAAAACAACAAAAAGCGGCAAGGTAAAGCGCGCTCATGCTTATACCTCTCATATTCTCACAAAGAAAACAACTAAGCGTAAAAGAAATCTTCGCAAAACAACTGTCGGCGATGTAACGAACCAGAAGCAGATGAAGAGGCTCGTTCCTTATAAATAATAAGATCTCACCGCGCGTTTTTGCGCAGTTATATTAAATAATTGATAATAATTCGTTAATCTATCGGAGGTAATAAGTTATGGCAAGAATCAAAGGCGCTATGGCCACTCGTAAAAGAAGAAAGAAAGTATTAAAAGCCGCTAAGGGCTATTACGGCAGCAAACATCGCCTTTTCAAAACAGCTAAGCAGGCTGTTATGAAGAGCGGTCAGTATGCTTATATCGGCAGAAAGCAGAAGAAGAGAGAGTTCCGCAGAATGTGGATCACAAGAATTTCTGCTGCCTGCAAAGCAAACGGTATCAACTATTCAACATTTATGAACGGCCTTAAGAAAGCCGGCATTGATCTCAACAGAAAGATGCTTGCTGAAATCGCTGTTTCAGACGCTGCTGCGTTCACTTCTCTTGTTGAAACAGCAAAGGCTGCTCTTTAATTTTAAAGCAATAAATACAGTTAGCCCCGCCGGTTATACCGGCGGGGCGCTTTGTTTGTATAATTTATTAAAAATCTTTGTATTTTCAATTTTTGTGTTGAACTTTTTTGCATAATAATGTATTATAATTAATATCTTAAATTTAGATATTAAATATATAG